>NZ_JBXVPZ010000021.1:0-49609 GCF_057961495.1 Streptomyces sp. P5F9
GGGCGGCACGGGGAGCGACACCGGGGGCGATGCGCGGGGCGAGCGGTCGCCATGCCGAGCCGGACGGCCAGCGCGCCTGACGGGCGGTCAACTCGCCGGGGCGGACGGGCAGCGCGCCTGACAGGCAGCCGTCATGCCGGGCGAGCAACCGCCGCGCTGAACGGACAACCACCGACACCGGATGCGTAGTTCGCCCCGCCGGACGACAAGGCACCGCGCCTGACGGGCAGGCTCGCCACACCGGACGACCCGCCACCACGCTGAACGAACAACCACCGACACCCGACGTGCAGTTCATCCCGCCGGACGACAAGTCACCGCACCCGACCGACAGTCACCTCGCCAAGCCAGACGACCAGCACACCAGCCAGGCAGACACCACACCGGACGAGCGGCCACCACGCCGGGCAAGCGACCACCACACCGAACGAACAACCACCGGCACCGGACGCGTAGTTCGCCCCGCGTGTCGACAGCTCATCGCATCCGCCGGACGGCAATCCCACCGAGCCGGACAGGCAGTTCACTCACACCGGATGGACAACCACCGCGCGGAGCAAGCAGCCGGCGTGCCGGGTGAGCAGCCGTCACACCGAGCCGGACAGCCGGCACGACTGGCGAACGGTCAACTCACCGCGCCGGACAGCCACCGCACCAGAAACAGGCAGCGGCCAGGCGAGCGAACAGCGACCGCACCGGACAAGCGCCCACCCGCCGGCCAACAGGCCACCGCACCCAACCGACAGTCACCTCGCCAAAGCCGAAGGCGGTCGCGCCGGACAGGCAGTCGCCACACCGGACGGACGGACACCTCACCGAACAGGCAACCACCACGGCCGACGACCGGCCACCGCACCGGACGGCCGGTCACCACGGCCAACACGTGACCATCCGGCCGGACGACCGATCACCGCACTCGACAGACAGTCGCCTCGCCGGCCTCGCAATCATCCCGCCCGGCGAACAGTCACCCCGACAAACCGCGCGATCACCCCGCCCGACGGACACTCACCCCGCCGAACCGCGCGATCATCCCGCCCGCCAGACAGTCACCGCACAGCTCCAGTCACCCGGAAGCCGCGCAGCGCCCCCCTCAGAACGGCTTGAAGTCGTTGAACTCCTGGGTCGCCTCGTCCCGTTCGGCCTGGTTGTCGCGGCGGCGCTGGGCCGCCGGGCGCGGGGCCTCGAAGCGGTGGTCCTCGCCGCGGCGGCCCAGCATCTCCGCGCCGGCCATCACCGTCGGCTCCCAGTCGAAGACGACCGCGTTGTCCTCGGGGCCGATCGCGACGCCGTCGCCGGAGCGGGCGCCGGCCTTCATCAGGGACTGCTCCACGCCGAGGCGGTTGAGGCGGTCGGCGAGGTAGCCGACGGCCTCGTCGTTGCTGAAGTCGGTCTGGCGGACCCAGCGTTCGGGCTTCTCGCCGCGCACGCGGAAGAGACCGTCCTCCTCCTGTACGACGGTGAAGCCGCTGTCGTCGACCGCCTTCGGGCGGATGACGATCCGGGTCGCCTCCTCCTGCGGCTTCGCCGCACGCGACGCGGCGATCAACTCCGCGAGCGCGAAGGAGAGTTCACGCAGTCCCGTGTGCGCGACCGCCGACACCTCGAAGACGCGGTAGCCGCGCGCCTCCAGGTCGGGCCGCACCATCTCGGCCAGGTCCTTGCCGTCCGGTACGTCGATCTTGTTCAGGACGACCATGCGCGGACGCCGGTCGAGGCCGCCGTACTGCTTCAGCTCCTCCTCGATCATGTCGAGGTCGGAGACCGGGTCGCGTTCGGACTCCAGCGTCGCCGTGTCCAGGACGTGGACGAGAACGCTGCAGCGTTCGACGTGGCGCAGGAACTCCAGGCCCAGGCCCTTGCCCTGGCTGGCGCCGGGGATGAGGCCGGGCACGTCGGCGATCGTGTAGACCGTCTCGCCGGCCGTCACCACGCCGAGGTTCGGGACGAGGGTCGTGAAGGGGTAGTCGGCGATCTTCGGCTTCGCCGCGCTCAGCACGGAGATCAGCGAGGACTTGCCGGCGCTCGGGTAGCCGACCAGGGCCACGTCGGCGACCGTCTTCAGCTCCAGGACGATGTCCTGGAGGTCGCCGGGGACGCCGAGGAGTGCGAAGCCCGGCGCCTTGCGGCGGGCCGAGGCCAGCGCCGCGTTGCCGAGGCCGCCCCGGCCGCCCTGCGCGGCGATGTACGACGTGCCGTGGCCGACCAGGTCGGCGAGCACGTTGCCCGCGCCGTCCATCACGACCGTGCCGTCCGGCACCGGCAGGACCAGGTCCGTGCCGTCCTTGCCGGAGCGGTTGCCGCCCTCGCCGGGCTTGCCGTTGGTGGCCTTGCGGTGCGGGGAGTGGTGGTAGTCGAGCAGCGTGGTCACGGACTGGTCGACGATGAGGATGACATCCCCACCCCTTCCGCCGTTGCCGCCGTCCGGGCCGCCGAGCGGCTTGAACTTCTCACGGTGGACGGAGGCACAGCCGTGGCCTCCGTTACCCGCGGCGACATGCAGCTCGACGCGGTCCACGAAGGTGGTCATGGGATGTGCCTCCAGTTACGTACAGGAAAGTCTTGTGGCTACAGCCAGGTGCTGTCAGCCAGGTGTTGCCCAACCAGTAGAAACACGCGAAAGGCGGACCCGCTTCCCGTACGGGAAGTGAGGTCCGCCTCGCGAAAGCTTCCGATCAGCTGCCTGAATCAGTTGCCCGAATCAGTTACCTGATGCTTCAGGCGACCGGAACGATGTTCACGACCTTGCGGCCACGGTGCGTACCGAACTCCACCGCACCGGCGTTCAGCGCGAACAGCGTGTCGTCGCCGCCACGGCCGACGCCCGAACCGGGGTGGAAGTGGGTGCCGCGCTGGCGGACCAGGATCTCACCAGCGTTGACGACCTGACCGCCGAAGCGCTTCACGCCGAGCCGCTGGGCATTGGAGTCGCGACCGTTCCGGGTGGACGATGCGCCCTTCTTGTGTGCCATCTCTCCTCAGTCCCTTACTTCGCAGCCGCGGGGATCTCAGTGACCTTGATCGCCGTGTACTGCTGGCGGTGGCCCTGACGACGGCGGTAGCCGGTCTTGTTCTTGTAGCGAAGGATGTCGATCTTGACGCCCTTGTGGTGGTCCACGATCTCGGCCTGGACCTTGATGCCGGCCAGCACCCACGGGTCGCTGGTCACAGCGTCGCCGTCGACAACGAGCAGGGTCGAGAGCTCGACCGTGTCGCCAACCTTGGCAGTGGAAATCTTGTCAACCTCAACGATGTCGCCGACAGCAACCTTGTGCTGGCGACCACCGCTGCGCACGATGGCGTACACGCGGATCTCACTCTCTAGCTCAGGGACGGCACCCCCGCAGTCCAGCCGCCCTGCGGAGCAGACGGCCTCTCCCGGCGGAACACGCCCGGGAGGAAGAGGTTTACGGGGATGTGGCGTGTCACCAGTGGACACGCCGACAGTCAAGGTTACGGGGCCGCAGCCGAACGGGTCAAACCGGGCCCGGTGGGGAGTGCGACTGGTCACATGGACCAGCCGCACCCGTCCGGGGTTCAGCCCTCGTCGGTGGAGGCGGTGACGGAGGACGGGGTCGTCCGCTCCGCCGCCGCGGTCTTCTTCGACGTGGTCTTGGCGGCCTTCTTGGCCGTCGTCTTCTTCGCGGCCGTCTTCTTGGCCGCGGTCTTGGTGGCCGCCGTCTTCTTGGCTGCCGCCTTCTTCGCCGGGGCCTTCTTGGCGGCCTTGCGCGCGGCCGTCTTCTTGGCCGGAGCCTCGGCCTCGACCTCGGCGGCCGGTGCCTCTTCCACCACGGTCGACGGTACGACCACGACGGCCGCCTCCTCCGACGCGGTGGGCGCGGTCGCCTTGCGCACGGCACGACGCCGGGGGCGAGCCGGAG
This sequence comes from Streptomyces sp. P5F9, assembly GCF_057961495.1. Classification (NCBI taxonomy): domain Bacteria; kingdom Bacillati; phylum Actinomycetota; class Actinomycetes; order Kitasatosporales; family Streptomycetaceae; genus Streptomyces; species Streptomyces sp. P5F9. Next base: position 3,882 of record NZ_JBXVPZ010000021.1, read on the forward strand.
CCGCGCTCTCGGCGGGCGCCTCGGGCTGCTCGACGGGGGCGGGCGTCTCGGCGACGACCGGCGCGGCGGCCTCGGTGACCGTCACGGCGGCCTCCTCGGACCCGGCCGGCGAACCGGCGGGCGCGGTCGCCTTACGGGTCGCCCGACGGCGCGTACGCCCCTTGGGCGCGGCATCGTCGACGACCGGCGCCGGGGTCTCCTCAACCACCGGAGCCTCGACGACCGGGTCCTCCACGGCGACGGGCTCGGCCTGCGCGACGGCGGCCGGCTCGGCCTCCTCACGCACCTCGCGCGCCTGTCGCGACTCGCCTCGCGGCGCACCGGCCGGAGCCGACGCCCGCCGGCTCGTCCGGCGCCGCGAACGCCCACCACGGGTGGCCGCGGCCTCCGCCTCGGCGGCACTGCTGTACAGATCCTCGTCGGGCCTGAACTCGGTCTCGGCGAACGGGACCGGCATGGCGACCTCGGCGGCCACCTCCGCCTCGGTCTCGACCTCGTCGTCGGCCACATCGTGCTCGTGGTCGTGCTCGTGCGTGTCGTGGACGTCCTGCCCGCTGCCGTCACCACCGCGCCCGCGCCGCTTGCGCTTGCCGCCGCCACCGACCGAGGTCGGCTGCTCCATGTGCACGATGACACCGCGGCCGTTGCAGTGGACGCAGGTCTCGGAGAAGGACTCCAACAGGCCCTGTCCGACGCGCTTGCGGGTCATCTGGACCAGGCCCAGCGAGGTGACCTCGGCGACCTGGTGCTTCGTACGGTCACGGCCCAGGCATTCGAGCAGGCGCCGCAGGACCAGGTCCCGGTTGGACTCCAGGACCATGTCGATGAAGTCGATGACGACGATGCCGCCCAGGTCGCGCAGCCGCAGCTGGCGCACGATCTCCTCGGCCGCCTCCAGGTTGTTCCTGGTCACGGTCTCTTCGAGGTTGCCGCCCTGACCGGTGAACTTGCCGGTGTTGACGTCGATCACGATCATCGCTTCGGTCTTGTCGATGACCAGCGAGCCGCCGCTGGGCAGCCAGACCTTGCGGTCCAGCGCCTTCATCAGCTGCTCGTCGATGCGGTACGTCGCGAAGACGTCGACCTCGGAGGTCCAGCGGGAGAGCCGGTCGGCGAGGTCGGGGGCGACGTGCGCGACGTAGCCGTGGATGGTGTCCCACGCCTCGTCGCCGCTGACGATGACCTTGGTGAAGTCCTCGTTGAAGATGTCGCGCACGACGCGGACGGTCATGTCCGGCTCGCCGTACAGCAGGGACGGCGCGTTCGAGCCGCCGCCGCTCTTCGCCTTCTTCTGGATGTCCTCCCACTGCGCCTGGAGCCGCTCGACGTCACGGCGCAGCTCGTCCTCGCTCGCGCCCTCGGCGGCGGTGCGCACGATGACGCCCGCGTCCTCGGGGACGATCTTCTTGAGGATGGTCTTCAGCCGGGCCCGCTCGGTGTCGGGAAGCTTGCGGCTGATGCCGGTCATGGAGCCCTCGGGGACGTACACGAGGTAGCGCCCCGGCAGGGAGACCTGGCTGGTCAGACGCGCGCCCTTGTGCCCGATCGGGTCCTTGGTGACCTGCACGAGGACCGACTGGCCGGACTTCAGGGCGGACTCGATGCGGCGCGGCCCGTTGGCCATGCCGAGCGCCTCGAAGTTGACCTCACCGGCGTACAGGACGGCGTTGCGCCCCTTGCCGATGTCGATGAAGGCGGCCTCCATGGAGGGCAGCACGTTCTGGACCTTGCCCAGGTAGACGTTGCCGACGTACGAGGTCGACTGCTCCTTGTTGACGTAGTGCTCGACGAGCACCCCGTCCTCCAGGACGCCGATCTGCGTGCGCTCACCGCTCTGCCGGACGACCATCACACGCTCGACGGCCTCGCGGCGGGCCAGGAACTCCGCCTCGGTGATGATCGGGACGCGCCGGCGCCCCTGCTCGCGGCCTTCACGGCGGCGCTGCTTCTTGGCCTCAAGACGCGTGGAGCCCTTGATGGACTGCACCTCGTCGCTGGGGTGGTCGTCCTTCTTGGCACGCGGCTCGCGGACCTTGACGACGGTGCGCTCGGGGTCGTCCGACGACGAGGGCGACTCGCTCTCGCCGCCCGAGTCACCGGCGCGACGACGCCGACGGCGCCGGCGACGGCTGCTGCTCGACCCGGAACCGCCCTGGTCCTCGTCCGCCTCCTCGGCGTCCTCCTCGACCTGCTCGGCGGTGTCCTCGGAGTCCTGCGCGGCCTGCTCGGCGGCGTACTCCTCGCCGTCCTCGCCCTCGTCCTCGGTGGCGGACTCGCCACGGCGACGACGCCGACCACCACGGCGACGGCGGCGGCGCGAACCGGTCTCCTCGGCCTCGTCACCGTCGGCGGAGTCCTCGGCCTCGTCGGCCTCTTCGGGCTCCTCCTCCACCACGTCGGCCTCGACGGCGGCGGGCGCCTCGGGCTCGGCCTCGAAGGCGGCACCGCGACGACGACGCCGACGACGCCCGCCGGTCTCTTCCTCGACAACCTCTACGGCGGCGGGCTCCGCTACGACGACCTCTTCCTCGTCGTCCTCCACGGCCTCGGCGGCTGCGGCAGCGGCGGCCCGCTCCGGGGTCTGGAACATCGGCTCGGTGAAGACGGGCGCCTGGAACACGGCCACTGCGGGCCGCCTCGGACGACGCGGTCCGTCCTCCTCCTCGGCACTGTTCCCGTTCTTGGGCGCGGGCGCGGAGAACCCGCCGGCGGCGGTCCGCACGGCCCGGCGCCGACGTCGCGGCCCGGAGTCCTCGGCGGGAGCCTCGGCAGGGGTGTTCGTCTCCGCGGCGTCCGCGGCGGTCTCGTCGTTCACAGGGGCCTCCTCGCCCACGGGCGTCCCGGCAGGCGCGGACACACGGCGCGTGGCGCGACGACGGCTCCGGCGCGGCGCGGCATCCTCATCGGACGCGGCAGCCGCGGAACCTTCGGTCACTTCTTCGGTCACTGCGGTGGCTTCGGCACTCTCGACGACCTCAGCGGTCTCGGGCACACCGGCAGGCGCGGACACCCGCCGGGTAGCACGCCGACGCGTACGCCCAGCGGGCGCGGCAGCCTCTTCCTCTACGACGGGCTCTTCGGCGGCGGGCGCCTCGGCGACAACAGCCACCTCAGGCTCTTCCACGGCCGCGGGCGCCACGCTCTCGGGCGCGGTCACCCGGCGCGTGGCCCGACGACGGCCGCGCCGCGGCGCGGCGTCCTCGTCGGACTCGACGGGCGGCGCGGTCTCCTCGACGGCGGCGGGCGCGGCGGCGGCCACGGCCGGCACCACGATCTCGGCCGTCTCGGGGGCCTCATTCGCCTCGGGCGCACCGGCGGGCGCGGACACCCGCCGGGTGGCACGCCGACGCGGACGCCCGGCAGGCGCGGCTTCCTCTGGGGCAGCAGGAGCCTCGGCAGTCACCTCGGTCACATCGGCCTCAACGGGCGCGGTGACCTGGACGCTCTCGTCCTGCTTCTCGTCGCTCTCCTCGGCCGGTATGGCCGGAGCGCTGTTCTCGACCGCGCCCTCGGCGGCGGTCGGCGGTCCCGCTGGGCGAGACGCGGCGCGGCGCCTACGGCGCGGCGGCAGCGTGTCGCTCGGGGTGTTCAGTTCGGAACCCTCTGCGGGTTCGGTCGGTTCGAGCATGCGGGCGTTTCTCCCGTCAGGCTCCCGGGCGCCGCGCCTGGTCCGGCAGGGATGCCGGTGACGTCCGCGGCTCGCGCGTTGCGCGGTGCCGCCGTCCGGGGCGCGGGCGCCGCACGGGAGCTCTCTGTGTCCTGTCTCGCCGGTTCCGTACGCCCAGATGCGGACGGCCTGGCGAAAGTCTTGTGGTCGGTGCGCTGCCCGACCCAGGTGGCTCCCGAGTCCGAGGGCGGCGCTACGACATCGGTCCCTACGCGGAACCTTCCCTACGCCGGCGCCTTCGCGGCGGCAGCTTCGGCGACCGTGGAATTTCTGGTCACTGCTGCCTCGCGGTCGGGCGCGAGCGGGTCGGTCACCGTGCCGGTCTCTTCATCGAACAGCCCCTGCGCCAGCCTGGTCACCGCTGCGGCGACCGGCGGCGCCAGGTCGGCCACGGCGCGAAGACCGGACAGGACGTCGTCGGGTCGAACGGCAGGCGTCACGTGCCGAACAACCAGCCGCAGTATCGCACAGGCCTGGTCGGTAGGCCTATCAGCCTGTGGACCGACCGTCTCAAGATGCGCTACGGCGGAGCGGGCGTCGAACGTCCGCATGCCGTTCTTGGCCATGCGCTGGACCTCGACGCTCTCGGCCGCGTTGAACGCGGCCACCGCGCGCTCGGCATCCTCGGGCGCCACCCCGTCGAGCCGCAGCTCCCACACGGAAGCCGTGAGCCGGTCGGCGAGCCCGGAGGTCCGGGCCTCGACCGCGTCGACGATGTCGAGCCCGACGGGCATGGACTCGTCGAGCAGCTCGCGCAGCTTGTCGGGGTCGCGCTCGGCGGTCAGCGCGATCTCCAGGTATTCCGCCTCACTGCCCGTGCCGGTGGGTGCGGCATTGGCGTACGACACCTTCGGATGCGGCGTGAACCCCGCCGAGTACGCCATCGGCACCTCGGCTCGGCGCAGCGCACGCTCGAAGGCGCGCTGGAAGTCACGGTGGCTGGTGAACCGGAGGCGGCCGCGCTTGGTGTAGCGCAGTCGGATGCGCTGCACCGCGGGTGCGGGCGGCGGGCCTTCGGGCTGTCGCTTGCCCAGTGTCCTAGTCCTTCGTGAGAACGGCCGTACTTCTACCAAGAGTACGTGTCTCGTCGCCCATCGGTTCCCGTCGCTCCACCGGCTCGGGCTGCCGAGGCTCGCCGAAAACCATCCGCCGGAAGTCGGCGCGAGCCTGCCGGGCGGACTCGCGCGCGGCGGCCAGCACCTGCCGGGTGACCCGTCCCACAGCGCGCGCGGCCTCGGCGGCGGGCCGCAGCACCAGGTCCCGTACGACGTGTCCGACCGGGGTGAGAACAGCCCGGTACACCCAGCTCACGGGCTCGACGAAGATCCACCGGAAGAGGGTCCCGAGCACCCGCCCCACGGCGAGCGAGATGTGCCCGGCGATCCGCCAGGCGTGCCCGAGGGCGTCCCACACCTCCCGCCCGACGACGGCGAGCACGCGCCCGACGGGTGTCAGCACCCAGCGCCAGAGGCCGATCGCGGGCAGCACGAGCAGAATCCGGGCCGCCCAGTACAGGACGAACCCGACCCCGGTACCGACAGCCCGCACGAGCCACACCAGTCCCCGCCCGCACCAGGCGACCGCGTGCCCGATCGGCGTGAGGACCCGGGCATACAGCCACCCGGCGGGCACGACGAGCAGATACCGCCCGAGCCGGGCCACGCCGGCGGCCACCCCGCCGACGACCCACGCCACACCGGCGGCCAGCCCGTTCAGCACCCACGCGCACGCGTGCCCGACGGGAGTGAGCACGCGCGCGTAGGCCCACGCCAGCCCGCTCCCGATCTGCCGGGCGGCCCAGGCGAGGCCGTGCCCGACCGGGGTGAGCACATACCGGTACAGCCAGACGAGCGGCACAAGGACAAGAAGGTTGACGAGCCGGCCGAGCGCCTTGGCGAGCGGTACGACGACGTACCGCCACAGCGCCACCCACGGCCACACGAACACCGCGCGTGCCAGCGGCCGCAGCACGGTCCGGTAGAGGAACCGCCCGCCGACCACCAGCCCGTCCCACACCAGCCGCACCGGCACGACCAGCACGAGCACGACGATCCGCACGGGGACGCGGATCGCGACGGCGAGACACCCCTCGGGCGGCTGCGGCGACGGCCGTACGGGCGGCTTCTCGAATTTCCTGGGGGCGTCCATACCGGGCAAGACGCCTCAGCTCCCTGTCCGGATCCAGTACCGCAATTTCCCGTCCCGCTCGTCCTCGAACTTCCCGCCACCGGCCTCGATCACCTTGCGGGACGCGATGTTGGTGGCATCACAGGTCACGAGGACCGGATCCAGGCCGAGCGCCTGAGCGTACGGCAGGACATCGCGGAGCATCGCGGTCGCGTGCCCGCGGCGCCGGGCGCCCGGCCGGACGCCGTAGCCGATGTGGCCGCCGTAGTCGAGGAGCCACTGGGTGAGGCGGTGCCGTATCTGGATGCGGCCGAGGTAGGTGTCGCCGTCGACGTACCAGTACCAGGTGTTCGGCACGAAACCTTCGGGCCGGCGCCCGTCCTCCGACTCCTCCTCGCGCACCGCCTCGACGTACCGCTCGAACCCGGCCGGCTGCCGCCAGGTGCTGCCGTGTTCCCGCAGTTCGCGCGCGAGGGTGCCGCCGAAGAAGTCGTCCTCGACGATGTGCTCGTCCACGGCCTCCAGGAAGGAGACCCGGAACCGGGCGTCGGGCAGGATCAGTTCAGGCATCGGTCAAGGGTAGGGGTCGGTGCGGCCGACGGGGGCGTGCGGGAGCCGGGGCGAGGAGGCGAAGCCGCGGCGGGCGCAGGCGGGGATCGCCCGGGGTGAGGAGTGGACGGTGACGCGTTCGAGCCCGAGGTCCCGAGCGCGGGCCGGCCAGGCCATCCCGATGAGCGCGCCGTCCCGTACGACGACCATGCACCGGTGTGAACTCCCGTTCTCCGCAGCCCAGTTGACGAAGTGTCGGACGAACTCCTCGCGGGTCGTGACGGGTTGGTCTCCGTTCTCAAGAATCCAGCGCCACCGGAGTCCCGCGACGACGTCCAGCTCGGCGGGTTCGGCGGGGCGGATCGTGATGTCGTCCACCCGTGCGTTGTGCGGCAGTTCAACGGTCGTCGGCAGGGGGCGCCAGGAGTGCGTCGACGATCTCCCGCAGGGGCGCGGCCAGTTGGCCGGCGGTCGCGTCCCGCAGCGGGCGCAGGCCTACGGCGGACCGTACGTCGGCGTCGCCGACGCCGAGCGCGACGAGGAGTTCCGCGCGCAGCAGCCGTTCGTCGTCCTCCCCCGCCGGGCCCTCGCCGGACGCTTCGAGGATCTGGCGGCTGAACTCGTCGAGGGCCTTGCGGCGCAGGGCGTCCACGCGTTCGTCGCCGGAGCCGCGCAGCAGCATCAGGACGGGGTGCTCGCCGAACTCCGGCCAGGCACCGGCGGACAGTTGGCGACTGAGCGCCTCGGCGAGGCCGGCCCGGTCGTGCGGAAACTCCTCATCGCGGCCCAGGAAGCGGGGAGTTGAAGCAAGGGCCGCCTTGAACAGCCCCTCCTTCGAGTCGAAGTACCGCTTGATGAGCGCCAAGTTGACCCCGACGTCGGCGGCGACGTCCCGCAACGTAGTGCGGTCGTACCCGAGCCGGGTGAACCGGCTGCTCGCGGCCTCAAGGAGCGCCTGCCGGGTCGCCGCCGCGTCCCGTCGCCGGGGTCCATCGGCCTCATCCACGTCACCCGCCACCAGGCAACCTCCCTCCACCAGCTCAAGTAATCACTCGTTGACATGACTACAGGGCATGGTTACGTTAGGCAAGTAATCACCTGATGACTTAGCGACCGAGCACTCAGCTCGCGGAGGGACAGCCATGTCCGAAGCTCTCCTCGTCATGGACGTCCAGCGCGTGATCGTGGACCGCTACCCCGGGCCGGCCTACCTGCCGAGCCTGCGCAAGGCGATCGAGGCGGCCCGTGCGAACGGCGTCCGCGTGATCTACGTGACCGTCGGATTCCGCCCCGGCGCCCCGGAGATCAGCCCCCGCAACAAGCTGTTCGGCAGGCTCGCGGGCGCCCCCGCGTCGGCCGCCGCGACCCAGGCCAACGAGATTCACCCGGACGTGGCCCCCGAACCCGGCGACATCCTCGTCACCAAGCGCCGCGTCAGCGCGTTCGCGGGCAGCGACCTCGACATGGTCCTGCGGGCGAACGACATCGACCACCTGGTCCTGACGGGCATCGCCACCAGCGGCGTCGTCCTGTCCACCCTCCGCCAGGCCGCCGACCTGGACTTCACCCTCACCGTCCTGTCCGACGCCTGCCTCGACAACGACCCGGAGGTCCACCGCGTCCTCACGGAGAAGGTGTTCCCGATGCAGGCGGAGGTGACGACGGTGGCGGACTGGGTGGCCGCCGTGCGCTGACCTCCTCCGCCAACACCCGTCTTCCCGCCGGGACTTCAGCCCTGCGCCGTGGGCCTGACGACGATCTCGTTGACGTCGACCTCCGCGGGCTGGCTGACGGCGTAGACGATCGCCTCGCCGATCGCCGTCGCGGGGATCGCGATGCCCATCATGTCCTCGGCGACCGCGCGCATGCCCAAGTCGCCGATGCTGTCGGTCAGTTCGGTACGGGTGAAGCCGGGGCTGACCACGGTGACGCGCAGGTCGCGGCTCTCCTGCCGTAGCCCTTCGGAGATGGCGCGGACGGCGAACTTGGTGGCGCAGTAGACGGCCGCGGTGGGATCGACGCGGTGCCCGGCGACGGAGGCGACGTTCACGATGTGCCCGGCGCCCTGTTCGCGCATGACGGGCAGCACCGCGGCGATGCCGTGCAGCACACCGCGGATGTTCACGTCGATCATGCGGTTCCACTCGTCGACCTTCAGGGCCTCCAGCAGCGCGACGGGCATCACGCCCGCGTTGTTGACGAGCACGTCGACCCGCCCGTACGACTCCCGCGCGGCCCGGACGAAGTCCCGCACGCTCTCCAGGCCGGTCACGTCCAGCTCGCGGTGGTCGGCCGTACCGCCGTCCGCCCGGATCTCCTTGACGACGGCGGCGAGACGGTCGGCGCGCCGGGCCCCGAGGAACACCCGGTGCCCCGCCGCGGCCAGCAGCCGGGCCGCGGCCTCGCCGATACCACTGCTCGCGCCGGTGATCAGGACGACCTTGCCGGTAGGGGAGGTGGAGGTGGACTGGACGGTGGCGGTGGACGAGGTGGAGGCGGTCATGGGGAGCCCTTCGAACGAACCCGAACGCGCGGCGGTGATCCATCGCGCGCTTCCGTGCCTTCCGAGCATCGGCTGGATCGCCCCGATGAGGCAGGACAAGGCTTCCTGGGTGTGCCACTCCTAGGAAGCGGGGAGCAGGAGGCAGCGGCGCCGTAGGCTTTTGGAATGGACGGCATGGACGGTACGGACGGCTACGCGCTCGGTGAGTTCCTGCGGGCGCGGCGGTCCCGGCTGACGCCGGCGGAGGTGGGTTTTCCCAGTTCCGGGGCGCGCCGGGTGGCCGGGCTGCGGCGCGAGGAGGTCGCCGTGCTGGCCGGGGTCAGCGCCGACTACTACGCCCGGCTGGAGCAGGGCCGGGAGCGCAGCCCCTCCGGCCAGGTGGTCGACGCCATCGCCCGCGCCCTGCGCCTCGACACGGACGCCCGCTGGCACGCGTACCGCCTGGCCGGCCTGGTCCCGAGGCCCGTCCCCGCCGAACCGTCCGACGAGGTGGACCCGGCGCTGCTCCACCTCATGCAGGCGTTCCCGACGGCGGCGGCGTACGTCATCAACCGGCGCCTGGAGGTGCTCGCGTCGAACGCGCTGGCCGACGCGCTTCTGGCACCCCTGGGCGACCGCCGCAGGATGGTCCGCTCGCTGTTCCTGGACCCCGCGGCCCGGGACCTGTTCGCCGACTGGGAGCACGTCGCCCGCTGCTCCGCCGAGGCGCTGCGACTGGCCACGGGACACGACCGGGACGACCGTGAACTCGGCTCACTGATCGCCGAACTCCTCGGCGGGAGCGAGGAGTTCGCGATGTTGTGGCAGGACCACAGCGTCAGCCGCCCCGGCCGCCAGTCCAAGACCTTCAACCACCCGGACGTGGGCCGCATCACGCTCACGTACCAGACGTTCGATGTGCAGAGCGCCCCCGGCCAGTGCCTGCTGGTCGGCACGGCGGAGCCGGACACCGAGGACGCGGCGGCGCTGGCCCGGCTGGGGTCCCTGCACGCGGCCGGAACCCCGAAGGCACCGGTGCCGTAGGCGAGTCAGTGCCCGGCGAGCCAGTCCGTGTAGTGGGTGGCGGTGATGCGGGCGCCGTCCGGAGCGGTGAGGACGTCACCGGGGGCGGCGGCGAACATGCCCGCCGCGTCGTCGGTGACCACGGAACCCGCGCTGCCCTTGGCGGTCAGGGTGAGCCGGCCGAGTTCGTCGAGGGGGTAGACGTCCGGGCCCGCGATGTCGAGGACGCCGTTCAGCGGGGCGCCCGCGGCGACCTCGGCGACGACGGCGGCGACCTCCGCGGCGGCGATCGGCTGGATCGGCGTACGCGGCAGCCGGACGGTGTCGCCGTCGGTGGTCATGGCGAGGGTCGCGTCCATGAACTCCATGAACTGCGTGGCGCGGACGATGGAGTACGGGACCGCCCCGCCCTTGAGGAGATCCTCCTGGAGGACCTTCGCCCGGTAGTAGTCCAGCCCGGGGACCTGGTCCACGCCGACGATGGACAGGATGACGAAGTGCCCGACCCCGCCCTTCTCGCTCGCGGCGAGCAGGTTGTCCATGGACACTTGGAAGAAGCCGATCGAGGCGTCGTCGAAGGTCGGTGAGTTCGTCAGGTTGACGACGGCGTCGGCGCCCGCGACGGCCGCCTCCAGCCCCTCGCCACTGATGATGTCCACACCGGTGGACTGCGAGTGCGGCACGGCCTGATGCCCGGCCGCGTTCAGGTTCTTCACGACCTGCGACCCGATCAGCCCGGTACCGCCGATGACTGCGATCTTCATGGCCTATGCCTTCCGTAGATGACTGATGTCCGACATGTACCGCCGACCGATCGCGACGGCACCCCGAGACCAAACTCGGACACTTTCTATCCGAGATAATACCCGGACAACAGATGTCCGAGTCAATCGGCGTCTGAGTAAAATGAGCGAGTGAAGATGTCCGGCGGAGTCGAGTGGGCCCTGCACTGCTGCGTCGTCCTGACCTCGACCCAGGCTCCGGTCCCGGCCGCACGCCTGGCCCAGTTCCACGACGTGTCCCCGACCTACCTCGCCAAACAGCTCCAGGCCCTCTCCCGCTCCGGCCTGGTCCGATCGGTCCAGGGAAAGTCGGGCGGCTACGTCCTGACCCGCTCCCCCGCGTCGATCACGGTGCTCGACGTCGTCGAGGCGATCGACGGCCCCGACCCGGCCTTCGTCTGCACGGAGATCCGCCGACGCGGCCCGATGGCCACCCCGCCCGAGGCCTGTACGACGCCGTGCGCGATCGCCCGCACGATGGCCGCGGCCGAGTCGGCCCGCCGGGAAGCCCTCCGCTCCGTCACGATCGCCGACCTGGCACGCGACGTGGAATCGGACTCCGGGGAGGGGACGTTGGCGGGGGTCGGTGTGTGGCTGGCTTCGGACTGACCCCCGCGCCGAACGCGTCGGCGTACCCGCCTCTACTTCTTCCTGCCCCTGGCCGCCTTGCCCGCCCGGGAGGCCTTCGGCCTGCGTGCGAGGTTCGACGGCCGGGGGACCGCGGCGGCACGCGGGGCGGAGAACTCCCGGTTGGTCATGGTCTGACGGCGGACGGCGGCGGGCAGGTCCGGCAAGGCCAGCAACCGGTCGCACGCTTCGACCGAGGCCGCGAACTCGCCCACCCAGTAGGCGCTGATCGAGAACTCGAAGAGGAGCCCCCATCGGTACACCCAGGGCTTGGTGAAGAGCAGGTCACCCGGTTCCGGCCTGCCGACGGCGTCGCGGAGAAGGGCGTACGCGGTGCGGTAGCGGCCCGCGACCCGCAGGCGGGACGCCAACTCGTAGCAGGCCTCCAGCCGTTCGGGACGCCCGTCCCAGGCCCGGGAGAACGCGTCCATCGCCCCCGGCCAGTCGTCGGCCTTCTCCGCCCTCAGGATTCCGGCTTCCAGGAGGGAGCAGTAGACCTCCTCGCCCCAACCGCCCATCCCCGCGCGCCGCTCGTAGAGAGCGATCGCCGACTCGGCGTGCCCGAGGTCGCGTTCGGTGTTGGCCAGGTAGAAGACCGTGCGGGGGTTGTCCGGGTCGCGCTCGATCTCGCGCCTCAACAGCCGTGCGTCGCGCTCGAACTTGTCGCTGCGGCAACCGCCGTCGGCCTGGTCCTCGATGACGAGCGCGTCCAGGTTCTCCTGGGTGTCGGACTCGTCGGTGCACGGGTACTCGTGCGTCACACCCTCGTAGCGCCACGGCCAGTCGCCCCGCATCAGGTGCTTGAACCGGTGCTGGGTGCCCGGGGTGTCGTAGCGCAGCATGTATGAGCCGGCCGTCAGCCGGGGCAGCGGGGCGTCCTGCCGCATGACGTGGTCGGCGTCGAGAGTGAGCAGGTAGTCGGCCTTGCCGCGGGCGTGCTGGATGTTCCGGGTCCGGTTGTGCCCGAAGTCGACCCAGGGGTCCTCGTGGAGTTCGCCGGGAACGCCGTCCAGCACCTTGCGGATCAGGTCCTGCGTGCCGTCCGTCGAGCCGGTGTCGGAGATCACCCAGTAGTCGACGAGTGGGCGGACGGCCTCCAGACAGCGCTCGATCACGAGCGACTCGTTCTTGACGATCATGCACAGACAGAGGGTCTGCTCCTTCACGGCCTCACCCGTCCCGGCCCGCTGACGTCCCGTCGGAATCACGCGCGCCACAGTGGCACGCGTCCGCCTCTCGACCGCCCACCCACGCGGAAGCCCGCGCCGAGAGCCCCCGAACAGCGGCGGCCGAGGCCGTACGGGTGAACGCGGGTAAAAAACGCCCCATCAGAGCGCACCAGTTAGTCCGATATGACGACATACGGGCGCGTTCCGTACCGCTACACCGGTCACCCGGGCTACCTCAGGCCAAGCTCGCGTTCGCACTCGGATTCGGGACATCACCCGGACCGGTCCCCCAAGGAGCACACAGATGAACCCTGAGTTCCCGACGTCCTCGCCACTCGGTCCCCTCGCCCGGGACAGATTCCGGAAGGCGGGCACGCTGGCCTCGCTCGCCCTGGTCCTGGCGGCCGGCGTGGCCAGTCCGGCCGCCGCGGCGGCGCGGAGCGTGACCGACCGAGCGGAGGCGGCCACCGGTCGCGGCGGCGATCACTGCAAGCCGAACCACCACCACAAGTCCCAGGCGACCGAGGCCGGCGGCAACGGCGACTGCAAGGGACCGACGGGTCCGACCGGCCCGACCGGTCCGAAGGGCCCGAAGGGCGACAAGGGAGCCACCGGCGCGACCGGCCCGACGGGACCGACAGGACCCACAGGCCCCACCGGCGCGACGGGCTCCCAGGGTGGGCAGGGCGTGACGGGTGCGACCGGACCGACGGGTCCGACCGGAGCCACCGGCGCCACCGGGCCGACCGGCGCAACAGGCACGGCGGGCACCAACGGCCAGACCGGACCCACCGGGCCCACGGGCGCCACCGGAGCCACCGGAGCCACCGGGCCGTGCGCCGACATCGACGCCCAGCAGGACTCGAACAACTTCGAGCTGCGGGTCGCCCTGACCGGCGGACGCACCTACGCGGGCATCCACGACTTCACGGGCACCACCACCCACCCCTTCCTGTGGACCGACCTCAGCACCCACGCCAACTACCCGGCGGGCGGCCTGGACGCCCAAGGACGCAACGTCGGCTTCGTGTGCGGAGTCGCCGTCAACGGGCACAGCGCCAACGCCGGGAACCCCATCAAGTTCGACGTGATGACGACCACGGGCCAGGTCTGGGAGACCACCTGCGTGGCCGTCAACAACAGCAATCCCGACGCCACCCTGAACTGCAACGACGCCATGGGGGTCGCCATCCCCTGGACCAAGGTGACACTCCAGCCGTCGCCGGGGGTCATCAACAGCGGGGCGTGACCGACCCCTCATCAGGGTGCCCGGAGGTCCACCGACCGACCTCCGGGCACCCCGCGGCACGCCGACCGATGAGTTCCGGAGCCCGGCGAGGTCTACCCCCGTACAAGGCACAGCCACGCCCACGAGCTCAGCGAGGGACCATGACCGCCGACGCACTGCCGCCCGTCGTTGACACCACGACCTGGGAGAACCAGCTCGCCTCCCTCCGCGCCCGCGAAAAGGCCGCGACCCGGGAGCTGGACGCCATCGCCGCCGAGCGGCGCCGCCTGCCGATGGTGAAGATGCCCGACTACACGCTGGACGGCGAGAACGGCCCCGTCCGCCTGGCGGAAGTCTTCGACGGCAAGCGGCAGTTGATCGTGTACAACCACATGTGGTTCGCCGGGAAGGAATGGCAGTGCCCGGGGTGCACCGGGTTCACCTCGCAGTACACGCGCCTGGAGTTCCTGGACAACTACGACGCCCGGTTCGTCATCGTCACCCAGGGCCCGATCGACGAGGCGCTCGCCTACAAGGAGCGGGTCGGCAACCGGATGCCGTGGTACTCGACCGCGAACAGCTCGTTCGGCGCCGATGTCGGCGCACCGCCCGACGGCGGATTCGCGGTCAACGTGTTCCTGCGCGACGGCGACACCGTCTACCGCACCTGGCACACCAACGGCCGGGGCACCGAGCAGCTCAGCCACAGCTTCGCCCTGATCGACGTCCTGCCGTACGGCCGCCAGGAGGAATGGCAGAACTCCCCCGAGGGCTGGCCCCAGTCGCCCACCTACAGCAGGTGGGCGGGGTCCAAGGACATCGCCGCGCTCTACGGCCCCTCGGACCCCGTCAGCTGACCGACACCCTCAGTGGGTGTGCCCGCTCCCCGCAGGCTGCTTCACCGTCAGCGGGAGCAACTTCTTGCCCGTGGGGCCGATCTGGATGGACGTGTCCATCTGCGGGCATATGGACACACGCTTATATCTGTCCCTACCGTTGTACGCATGGGAACACGCACACGGAAGCACACAGCAACTGACCAGCGGCAGTACTCAGTTGAGGCTGAGTGGACTGACGCAGACCGCGCGCTCCTGGAGGAGCTGAGGCAAGCAGAAGCCTTGCTACCCGAGGACGCCCCTCGGGCCCTCTTATCCATCCGCCTCTCTGTACTGACGGACGAAACAACGTCACCGGTGCGGCAGGAGCTTGACCTTCGCATCCTGGCAAGGGAGCGCGGCTCTCGTGTCGTCGGCGTCGCCTCGGATCTCAACGTGTCAGCGACGAAGGTTCCACCATGGAAGCGGAAGGCACTCGGGGACTGGCTGAACAACCGCTCCCCCGAGTTCGATGAGCTTCTGTTCTGGAAACTCGACCGCTTCGTACGCCGCCTCTCCGACCTCTCCACGATGATCGAGTGGAGCCTGAAGCGCGGGAAGAACCTCGTCTCGAAGAACGACAGCCTCGACCTCACGACGACGGCCGGCAAGATCATGGTCACGATCATCGGCGGCATCGCCGAGATCGAGGCCGCCAACACCTCTACCCGAGTCACGAGTCTGTGGGACTACGCGAAGACCCAAGAAGACTGGATCATCGGCAAGCCGACGTACGGATACGTCACGGGCGAGGACGACTCAGGGAAGTTCGGTCTCGTCATCGACACCGAGGCACACAGGGCGTTGCACTGGGCTCGACGCATGGCGCTTCGAGGCCGCTCCGCCCGGTTCATGGTGCGCTGCCTGAAGCGGTCCGGCCTCATGACCGAGGGCCTCACAGTGGCAACGCTCCACCGCCGGCTCCGCAACCCTGCGCTACTCGGCTACCGAGTAGAAGAGGACAAGCAAGGAGGGCAACGGCGCTCGAAGCCGGTCCTCGGCAAGGACGGCAGGCCAATCAAGGTGGCTCCCCCGATCTTCACGGAGGAGGAGTTCGAGACCCTCGGCGCAGCTCTCGACAAGCGCAGCAAGAACCAACCTCCGCGCCGTGTTGGCGGAGCGACTCAGTTCCTTGGCGTCCTCTTGTGCGCCGACTGCAAGACGAACTTGACCGTGCAGATCACCAACAACGGGCACGGGACCTACCACTACCTACGGTGCCGCAACTGCAAGAGCGGCGGACTGGGCGCACCCAACCCCAACCAGGTCTACGAGCGCCTCGTAGAGGACGTGCTCAAGGTTCTCGGAGACTTTCCCGTACAGGTACGTCAGTACACCGAGGGTGCGGAGGTACGGCGGGAGATCAAGCGCCTTCAAGAGGCCATCGCGCTGTACATGAAGCAGCTTGAACCCGGAGGTCGCTACACGAAGACCCGATTCGCGAAGGAACAGGCAGAGGCGACACTCGACAGGCTCATCGGAGAGTTGGAAACCATCGACCCCGAGACGGCGAAAGACCGGTGGGTCAACGTCCACGACGGAAAGACTTTCCGTGAGCACTGGCAGGAAGGCGGTATGGAGGCCATGGGCGCTGACTTGTACCGGGTCGGCATCCGTTGCGAGGTCACCCGCACGAAGGTGCCGAAGGTAAGGGCCCCGAAGGTTCATCTCCGCCTACTGATCCCGAAGGACGTGCGCGAGCGGCTTGTGATTCGAGAGGACGACTTCGCGGACGCCCTCTGAAAAGGAGGGGCCGTCAACGACATACAGGAGCCATCGAATTAATCAGAGGATCCCACTAGATTTGAGCACGCACAAAGATGCTAGCTCCGCCAAGAATTAGGCTAGCAATACCTAAAGCAGTCAACGCCCATCCGGCATTTATGAACTTATGCTTACGGAGCACAATTCGCGCTAGGTGGACCACGTTGTAAGAGAGGGACGTTATCTCGAACTTGCGATCCGCTTGACTAATCAACAAGGCAGCTGGCCCCATTTGCAGATGAGCCAAGTCCCCGAAGTACCACAACACCTCTGGCCGATAAGAAGCGGGATCCTCCGGATTCACGTCGAGGAGATCAAACGTCCCCTTGTAGTTCGTACCGTGCCGCGACCACATGCACGCGGCTGCACACGCTACCGCCCCGAGGAGCGCTGCTACGACGACAGCGAAGAAGCACCACGTTTCAATACCCGCTACTTTAGCCAAATCTCGACCGTTCGAAATATGACCGGCGCCGGTACTGAAAGTCACGGTCACCAATACGCCGTTTACAGTAAGAATCAACTGCGCCTTCGATTCAGCAACCTTATACCAATCCATTGCGCGCTCGTACACGCGTCGAACATACTCCGCATCGATTTCCACCCCACTCGAAGAGGGCAAAGATCCAACAGGCCCTGGTCCGCCACCATCAGGACTCATGCGAAGACCTCCACGCAGCCGCTTGGTTGAGTCATTTGGCTAGCCCGTACGCAACCATGACTTAGAACTCCGGTATTCAAGACGGGATAACCCTGCCCGCCCGAAACGCCTTGCAACCCAACAAAGCGGGATGGGAATTTGATACGCAAAATCACCGAACTCCGTGCGCAATCAGACGTAGCCATCCCGATCGCCGTCGAACCATTTCAAAGGATCGAACGGTTCTTCATTTCCGTCGTCGTCAACAATCACGATCTCGCTCTCGATCATGCCTTTCGTCTCGGTAGACGAAGAGCGATGTTCTGGCGTCGCACCCGGAATTCGGGCACCATGCTCGAACGCGGCAGCTATTGGCTCCGCCTCCCCGCTTCAGCCGCCTCTGCGCAGAACCGCCGGGAGTGTTCGAGATCTTCGGCGATTCCAGCTGCAATGAGGGCAGCGCCGGGTGTGTGGCCGGAGTCGACGTAGCGCCAGTTCCGTTCGGTGATCGCGTCGGGCATGTCGGCATGGCCCATGTGGTGGGCGCGTTCGGCGCGCAGGGCCGCGTACGTCGTCGAGTAGGCACGGGATTTGGTGAGGATGTGGCCTCGGTAGCCGAGGGTGTGGGTCCAGGTGCGCAGGTTCAGCGGCTTGTACTCGGCCAGGCTGCCGAGGCGCCAGCAGGTGCGCATGAGGGTGCGGACGTGCGCGCTGACGGGTGCCGTGTCGATGTCGGACCAGGTGGTGACCCTGTGGTCGGTGCCGGCGCCTGTCTCTCTGGCTCCCTTGGTGACGTACTTGGCCACGTACGCGGCGACCGCGTCATCGTCGGGCCCATCACCGTTGGCATGCAGAGGCCGGGCGTCGACCTGGGCTCCCCAGCGCAGGGCCAGTTCCCCCACGGCCGGGCTGTAGAGGGTGTGGACCTGGACCCGTCGGGCCGAGGCGCGTACGACATCCGTGAGCAGGTCCGCAGTGCCCCATACCGGGGGTTCGTCGTCGGGCCCGTTGGGACCGTCGAGGCGGACGACGGCATGGACGTGGACGGCCGCCCGTTTCTGGTACTCGGCAACTCGGGCGAAGGACAGCCGGGCGTGCGCCGCGAAGCGGGACTGAACGATGCCGACCGAGGAGGCCAGGCGCCGCCTTACGTCGATGACGAACCGGTCCCACAGCTTGGAGGCGTGCGCGTGCCACAGCACGTGGCCGGGGTAGTCGTAGCAATCAGCGCACAGCGGTTGACCGACAACCGATGCGTCCGGGGTGTGGACAATGCCGCAGCTCAGGGAGCGCCCGTGTTCGCAGGTTCCACCTTCGCGGCGCGGTCGGCAGATCTCCCCAGCGCGGTGGACCGGTCCGAAGGACGGGGCAGTCAGGGTGACGAAGAGCCGGGGCCGGTTGCGGATCGTGGCGGGGATGTTCTTGCCGCCGAGGAGACCGGCGCGGACGAGGTGGTAGGTGTCTCCAGCGTGGAGGCGGGAGCAGGCCGGGCAGACGGTGGCGCGTCTGTTGCGGCAGCGGACCATCAGGCGTTCGCCGGGCTCGGTGCGGGTGTCGTAGTGGTGCAGGATTTCGCCGGTCGTGCCGTCGAGGGTGGTGGTCGAGCCGGAGAGGTGGACGGGGTGGGCGCAGCCGCCGGTTGCGGTGATCTGCTCCAACCAGCGCGGGAATTGAGGGTCTTGGGCGATGTGGATTGCGTCGCGGTCTGCTTCGGTGAGCTGACGCAGGCGCGCCGCGCGGTCGAGGGCGGCGCGCCTGTCAGCCGGGGTGTACTCCGGGGTGATGGTGGTGACCTTCCGGGGTGGGCCGCCGTAGCGGCACGGCGGGTGGGTGGTGGCGCGTGGTCGGTCATGGGAATCGCTCCCTTGCCTGGTTGGAGGTGGTGTGGGTTGGTCAGCGGATGGTTCCGGTACCGCGGCAGACACGGCAGCGCCGCAGCCGTCCGGTCCAGGTCCTGCGGGCTCCGTCGCCCTTGCAGAACGGGCACCTCACGCGAGACATGGGCATGGTGGTGGGTCCCTTCTGCTCAGGTATGGGAGAAGCCGCTGATCATCCAGATCACGAGGCTGTGGATGGTGAAGACCACCGGCGTCTGGCCGAGGTAGACGCCGAACAGGCCGACACAGACCGCTTCCCAGGCCCGCACGTCGCGGGAGCGGACGAGGAGGACGGTGATGATCCCGAAGATCACCGCGAACGTGAACGCCGTACCCTCGCTGATCACATCTCCGCTGGTCACTTGTCGTCTCCTTCCAGCGCCGCAAGGGCGCGGCCGAGGGCGGGCAGTTCGGGGGTCATGCCGGAGTACTTCCGTGCCGTCGACACGGCCTCTTCCGTCGGGGTGAGGTGGGAACGGGCTCGGCTCCATCCGCCGCCGGGGCCCGTGCAGACGGCCACGCCCCGTTCCTCCGCAGTGATCGTCTGAGCGACGGCCACGGCGTCCTTGTTCAGGTCGCCCAAGGTCATCTCAGCGGTGCCGGGGTCGTTGACGCGGTGGCAGATCCGGCCGCCGAGCTGGGCCCGCAGCGCGGTCACCCCGGCGCCGAGGTCAGAGCCGACGCGCTGTCCGGCCACGACCAGGTGCAGACCGAGCGCCGCCCCGAGCTGCCCGATACGGAGCAGCAGCGTGGAGCACTGCTCCGCTTCCGCCTTGCTCTCACGCGTACCGTCGGACAGGTACAGTTCCGCGATCTCGTCGACGATCACGACGACCGGCACCGGCCTGAGCTTGTCCGGCAGCTCCCAGATGGAGCGCACGCCGGCCGACCGGCACACGCTCATACGCTCCTGCATCTCGGCCACCAAGGCGGAGAGAACCGCGACCGCTTCGCGTCGGCACGTGGCCAGCGCGCTCAACCGCCGGGTGAACAGACCGAGTTCCATGCCGCCCTTGCAGTCGATGCCGACCAGGGCGACCGGCTGAGTCGCGAGCTGGGTTATCAGCCGCACCAGCAGGGTGGACTTTCCTGAGCGGGTGGCCCCTGCGATCAGCCAGTGCGGCACCAATCGCAGGTTCATCACCCAGGCCCCGCCGGACTCCATCACGCCGATGAGCGCCGAGAGGAGTTCGGCCGGAGCGGTGGCTAAGCCGGGCCGCTGAAGCGGATCGGCGGCCGTCGCCGTCAGCAGCACCAGGCCGCGTTCCGGCGAGGTGACCCGCACCGCGTGCACCCGCCATGCGTGGACGAGTGCTTCGGCCGCCTTCATGTACGTCATGGGCGTCTGGCCCGCGTGCAGCCGTACCGTCAGGGTCAGGCCCATGCGGGTGGCACGGGGGAAGGAGATCCGGGGTGCTATCGGCCGCAGCGGATCGCCCTTGACCACCAGGTCCCCGAGCAGACCGTGCGGCGGACGACGCGAGACTGCAAGGTCGTTGAGCATGGCCACCTTGCGCCAGGTCGCCAGGACTCGGCACACGGTCACCGGGTAGCCGATCAGGTACCAGTGCCAGACTGGACGATGCCGTCGTACCAGGTCGCCGACGACCAGCACCCAGGCCAGCACGGCGAGCGCGAAGGCAAGCAGAATCGGCCCCATCACGCGTCACCGCCCTTGCCCTGCGCACCAGTTGAGTGCAGGGGCGTGATTGCATCCGCGCGGAAGCTGACGCCGTGCCGGTCGCCCATCGACCACATGAACGCGGTCAGTCCGGTGACCTTGACGACCTGGCCCGCTTCGAGGCCCTTGGGCTCTCCGCTCACGGCGATCTCGATGACGGAGATCCGCCGCCCGTCCGGCCGTACGGTGACCGCGACGGAGTAGACCGGGTTGCCGTCCCGGTCCTTCTTCACCTCCTGTGTCTCGGAGTTGCTGAACTTCACTTCGGGCACGCCTGCGCACCGCAGTACGCCGAGCCGTGCCATGTCCACGGGAATGGACTGCATTTCTGTGGCCTCCCTGGCCAGTTGGAATGTCAGCTCTAATGCTGACGTCACTTGTCCTTACGAGTTACGACTATGAGGCTCTGTACGACACGAGCACAAGTACTTATGCTGACGAGTGATGTCGCACGTGCGACGTGACTACGACCTCGACCCGGAGATGCCGCCATGTCGGAGATCCAGCGCCCCGGAGCCCTCTACCAGCAGGTCGCCGCCGTGATGCGGGAAGCGATCCTGTCCGGCGAGTTCGCCCCGGACTCCCTCTTGCCGTCCGAAGCCCAGCTGATGGCCCGCTATGGCGTTTCGCGGCCGACCGTCCGTAACGCGATCTCAGCTCTGCGCGCTGAAGGCCTGATCGACGTCCGGCACGGCAAGGGCAGCTTTGTGCGCTCCAGCGGACACCCCGTCCTTACTGTCGAGCGCCGCATCAGCCGCACCACCGAGGGCAAGTTCGTGATGCCCAATGGCGACATCTGGCAGGAGACCGAGGAGCCCAGCACTTACCGCACCCACACCACCAAGGCCACCGGCCGTCTCCTCCAACTCGACGAGGAGGAAGCCCTGTTCGGCTGTGACCGCCTTCTGATCGACCCAGCCACCGGGACGCGCGCCATGCACCGCACGCTGATCCCCTTCGAGGTCGCCGAGGCCGTCCCGCTGCTCGGCAAGGAGCCGTGCAAGCCCCCGGCAGCGATCTACTGGGTCCTCACCCAGGCCGGCCACAAGCTGAAGTGGACCGAGACGGTACGAGCCCACATGCCGCTGCCCGACGAGCGCACCACCCTCCAACTCCCCGACGCGACCCCGGTCCTGCACGTGGCCCGCACCGCGCACGGCACCGATGACCGCCCCCTGATCCTCGAAGAGCTGCGCGTCGGTGCGGACCGTGCCGAACTCGCCTACCGGATCACCGCCGACAAACAGCCCACCCGACGCACCCGCCCCTGAGCTGCAACAGCGATCGGTCGAAACAGCCTTCACTTCCTCAAGGGCGCGCCTGCGGCGCGCCGGGGCGCCCGGCCGCCCCGGCCGGGCATGCGGCGTGGCCGCCGGTCCCGTCCGGTCGGCAAGCGCCCCGCACCGCAGCACGCCGGAGGAGTCGACGCGTCGAACGGCCGCCGTAGGCAGGGGTGTTGGGGGCTTGGGGTCGCCGACTGCCGAGACTTTAGGCAGCTCCCATGGGGCGAGCCTCGAAGAACAGGGGGCCGATCGGGCTAAACGCGGGCAGGCTCCAAGAGACTGCCCGATCCGCCGGCGAGCGTAAGGCCCCCTGTTCACTCGCCCCATGGCAGCCACCGCCCAAAGTTTCTGCGGCCGGCGACGTGCCCACGTGCACCGCTCACCAGCGAAACCACGCCTCATCGCGCACCGCCGTCGGCGTCTACGAGTGCCTCCAGGAGACCGGCGAGCCTATTCACAGCGCCCGGCCACCCCGCCAGGCGGACGACGCCGCGACCATCCTCGGTCGTCGAGGCCACAGCCCGCACAGCAGAGAGTTCGATGCCCGCGCCCAGTAGCGCCCGGTTCAGTCGGTCGGCAGCCTCGCGCGCCGCGCGCCACCCCGCGATGTAGTCGACGCCGGACACCCAGAAACCGAAGTCCGAGCCCGCCACGTCCAGACCGTCGTTCGGCCAGTCCTCACCGGAGCCAGTCACCTTGCCCACCTCTGCCCTGATCTAGGTAACGGATCGTCAACTTCTTTTGGGTCAGGGCCAGAACGCAGCACGGCGGCCCCGGTACCATCAGGCACCGGGAACCGCCATGTTCCCAGCCGGGCCACCCGTTCGCTTACCAGGGCAGTGGGTGGCCCGGCCTATATGGGGATATGAAGCGCGGCCCCTCACTCGGGAGGGGAGCCCCCCGGATGTCCGAGAGACCGCGCCCCTTTGGTTGGCCGGAGTGGTCAAACTCCGGCCGGTAACCGGGTCGCCGCCCGCTCCCGATCGCGAGGGAGCAAACAGAGGCGGTGGCCCGGCGATTGTCAGGCCGAGTTCTCAGCCCACAGCCGGTCGAGGTCGAGGCGACACCACACGGTCTTGCCACCCTTCACACCAGGCGACCACCACACCGCATCAGCCAGACGCTGAACGATCAACAGCCCACGTCCTCGCTCCGCCAGCAGCGCCTCGGAGAAGTCACCCGCCAGCTCCGGTGAGATCCACTCTCCAGCCGCCAACTCAGGCGGGTCCGAGTCCTCATCCGCGACACCGATCATGAGCACCTCGGGCCACGTCATCAACGACACATCAATTCGCCGGGCCGCCCCAGGAATCGCCCTGGAGTTATCCGGCACCGCGTGATGTACGACGTTGCCGACCAGCTCCGACACGATGAGCTGGGAGTCCTCGACGGCGTGCCCCAACTCCCATGTCCGGAGGTAGGAGGCCACCATGTCGCGGGCCGCTTTGCTGCAATCCGGCGATTCGGCGAAGAGCGTCAACGATCGGAAATGCCCGGTGGTCGGGTCATACGGCGAGCGACGTGGAGCACCTGTCGTCGAGGCGTTCGCCGAGTCTTTGCTGTGCTGCACGTCCACCGCGTTCCCTCCCGAGCACTGAGGGGCCCTTTGGCCCTCCGATCTGTGCCGACCAGTGAACGACGCGGACCGCGCCGCAGGGAGTGTCCACCAGGGGGTCCACATGAACACCGGCAAATGCAAAGGGGGTTCGCCATTGAACCCCCCACGGCGTTACTCCTGTGACACGATGAATACTCGCCGTCATTCTCGGGTTGGCAGGGGAGCATGAGCCGAGAGCCAAACGCGCAGTTGATCGCAGTCATGGACGAAGCGAAGGTCTCGAACAAGGGCCTTGCGAAGCGCATGACGGACGAGGGCGCCCAACGTGGCATAGCCCTGGGAACGACGCATGTTGCCGTGAAGCGCTGGCGGGAAGGCGCAGGCATCAGGCCGCAGACAGCGGCGCTCATGGCAGACGTTCTCTCGAACAAGCTCCGCCGCCGCATCACCCCGGGCGATCTTGGCTTCTTCGACCACACCAAGTCGACGGCCCCCGAGCCTGTTGGCTACCCGAGCACCGTTCCCGACGTCCTGTCTGTACTCGACGGACTCACCCACGAGCACGCCGACGCCCCCACTTCGGGCCCCCTGACCATCTCGGACGCTGACCTCAACTCCGCCGTCCTGTCATGGATGATCGCGCGCCCCGACGGCATCCAGGCCGACAGACCCGATCACCGACGCATCGGCATGCGCGACGTCCGCGCGATCAGAGAAGCGGCCGGCCTGTTCATGCAACTCGACTTCAAGTACGGCGGAGGCCACGGCCACAAGGCACTGCGCCACTACTTCCGCGAGGACGTATTGCCGCTGTTGAACGCCGGCTACAGCGAGAAGGTCGGCACCTCCTTATTCGGCGCAGCCGCCGAGATCTCCCAGCTCCTCGCGTGGACCGCGTACGACGTCGGCAACCACCGACTCGCCCACCGCTACCTGACCTCAACACTGCGCCTGTCCCAGGTCATCGACGACCGCATGTTCGGCGCCCGCATCCTCGGCAACCTCAGCCACCAGGCCAACTACCTGGGCAACCACGCCCAAGCCATCCAGCTTTCCCGCGCCGCAGTCGAGAGCGCCAAAGGCCGGGCGACACCCCGCGTCATGGCCTTGAGTTCAGCGATGGAGGCCCGCGCCCTGTCCAACGCGGGCCACCCCAGTGCAGCGGGTCGCGCCATGAACGAGGCCGAGCGCTACTTCGAGCGTGCCGACACCGCCGAAGATCCCGCCTGGATCAGCTACTTCGACCCCGCAGAACTGATGGGCGAACTCTGCCACTGCTTCCGCGATCTCAAAATGCGCCGAGACGCCGTCGCCCAGGCCCAGCGAGCGGTGGACAGCACCGACCCCAAGTACGCCCGAACCCTGGGCTTCTGCCGCATGGTGCTCGCCCAAAGCCAGCTACTCAACGGCGAGTTGGAAGCCGCCGTCACCACCGCGAGCCTCGCAGTCGACGGCGGCGACTCCCTCCAGTCCAACCGCTTCCAGCGTTACGTCACCGACTTCCAGAACGAAGTCAGCCTGCACGCGACGAACCCCACCGTGGCCGCCTTCAACGAGAAGGTTCGCGACGCACTCAACCGTCTGGACGAGGATTAGGTTGCCTGTTGATTCATTCTTGGAGTGCGAGGTAGAAATTGCCGATACCCAACCCCTTTGCCAATCGCCACAATATCGCAAAGGCATACTGCTGGGGACTCGTAAGGAATGACGCAAGGAAGGCCGCAAAACTAGGACTAGCGAATTCCGACCTTAGGGATGCAATAAGGGCGGCAGGTCGATACAGAAACATAGTTGACTATCTAAATGCACCCGCTTGGAAAATACCAGTTCCAGTCATCCTGACTGCAATGCTCATCACGGGGGCAAATCTGGACCCCTACAGAAATAGTAGAAGTCAGGTGACGCCATGGAGCCTTGGCGCATTCCTCGGCGGATACGTCATGCTGTTAGGTCTTGCGATCAACTCAACCGAAGGAAGCATACCTCTAATCACCGCAACACGGCGTTTTCGCCCACGATTGTTCGCGACCCTTGTTGCAGCTTACTTCCTTTACCTGACCTGGATTTCCATAGACCAAATAATGGTTTCGAGGAAATTTCTCGAAACTTCATTCCCGTCAGCTGGAACAGCGGCTAAAGCGGCGACGGCATTCATCTTTTCGGCAGTCTCCATTGGCTATATTCCACTCAAGTCAATCATCGACCAGCGACTCCGAAGCATTAGATGTCGACCCTACGATGAAATGGCACTCAGAACACTTCGACTGGCCTTCCGCTTACAGCAAGAGTGTAACAATTGGGATAATAACCGCGTCGTACGCGAGTGGCTAGACGAGCTAGAGGGAATCGCAGCGCAGGCCACCATCGATTTCACGCTCCCAGGCCGAGTAAGTCGAGCCGACTGGGAGGCGTGGAAGCAATTCCGAAGCGAAGCCGTACGTATTGCCGCAGTATTTCGGGCACACAAAATGCAGATCGCTAAAGCACGAAGGCCTGAGGATGTCTACGAAGTGGCGACCTCTCTAAAATTTGGAGTTCTAGCCATGCTGGCAGGCAACAGAGATGCGCTTCTTGCTCATGCCCCAGAACCAGGGAATGAGCAAGATCCGGTCGCAGCCTGGGTGCGCCGCGCACTGCCGGGTGGAACCTTCGTAGGGTTTGCCGTGCTTCTCCCCCTGCTGCCAGTTATTCCGGCCCATTCCCAGGCTTCAGATAGTCTTCGATGGACACTAATTGTCGCAGGAATTGCCCTGCTGGTGTCCTCATCACCTGATGTAAATGCGCGAGTCAATGACGCCTTCGGAAGAGCAATATCCGGCAAGAGGTAGAGACAGGGTTCTCTCCCAACGGGGAATAGCTATTCCTACCGAGGCCGCCAGTCCCGAGGCGCATCGTCATTGCGCAGACCGGCGATGCGCCGGCGGTACTCGGCCGCAGTCTCCGCATCCTCCTGCACGTTCTGCATGAGCCATGTCGTCATGCCGAACTCCTGGATGCCCCGCAGCGTCCCGTACCCATGCCAGTCGTATAGGTCGCGCCCGTACGCGGCCACGAAGTCGGCATACTGTTCGTGAGTCTGCCAGCCAAGGCTGTAATGCTCCACAGCGGTGACCATGAGATCCCACTCAGGGTGGTCGTAGCAGAAGGCCTCGAAGTCGATCAGGATCACGCGCCCCTGTTCGTCGACCATGAGGTTCTGCACGTGAGCATCCCCGTGCACCGGCCCCTTGGGCGTCTCGAACGTCAACTCGGCGTACCTGTCTTGCAGTTCCCACCACCGCTTCCGCAAGAAGACCTTGTCATCGTCCGGGATCACAGCGCGGTCGAGTCGTAGCTGTTGCTTGTCGAACGGATCGAACGACGGGAGTACAAGGCCTTCCGGCACGGTCAGTGAGTGCAGATCTCGCAGCACGCCGCCCAACTCTCCGTATGTCGCTTTGCGGTCACCCTCGATGATCAGATGCCAGAAGGTCACGGGGTGGCCGTCGATCAAGAACGGCTGCTCAAGGTCCTCGATGATGCGAGCAGCCAGGAACCCTTCCCCGTCCAACCACCGCGACACGGCCACCTCAATGCGGGCCGTGGGCAGCCACTCTTCTCCCCGAGCCACGCGCACAATCACAGGCACGGAGGCCAACCGAAACAGCGCGTTCTCCCCGAGACGGATCAGCTCCGCGCCTCTATCGTCGAGCCCCGCAGCCCGGCACGCGGCGATCATCACCCGTGTAGCCCTCGCCGACGTGAACCCTTCTTCCGATCGAGCAGTGTCAACAGCCATGCCCGTACCAGCTCCCCTAGTCGCGCGCGATCAACCAGCGCACGCCCATGGGTGACTAACCCGACGCACGCCAGACACGACCCTGACCGTACCCATCCGCAGACGATCGGAGCGAGGGCAAGCCACAAGAAGCCAAGTCTCATTGGGAGCGTTGTTAGCCGTCCACCTTCTTCTTCCGTTTGGAGGTCATCCAGCGGAAGTTTCCCTCACCGATGATTCCACTTACTTCAGGAAGGATCAATCGGTTGCCGAAAATCGCATACTCGACACCTGTACGCTGTATCTGAGCTGTGTGGAAAATGTCAAACTCAACGCACCGAAATCCTTTGTAAAGCTCCTCAGTGATCCTCTTATCCGCGTCATACGTGAGAAGCCATCGCAGGTTAGTATCGCGTAGAATATTGGCTAGCTCTTCATGATCTGCGCGCCCCAGCGAGTCCAGATAGAGGCGATCGCCCTGAACCAGATATGGAGGATCTACATAAAGCAAAACATCCGTGCTCTTCGGCTCCAGAGACTGGATGAACGATCGCGCATCCTGCTGAGCAAGCGTCACCTTATCCCGATATTCCCCGAGGAATCGAATTCGCTCTGCTAGAGCATCTCGGTTGAATCGAGCGTCGATTTTCCAAGTGCCATTTTGATCGAGCCCACCAATCGGCCTAGCTCGCAAAATACCCGATCGGTTACATCTATTAAGGAAAAAGGTAGAAAACCCTAGCTCCCTGTCAGACTTCCCTGCCGGGTTTCTATAAACAGCGGCATGGTGATGCCATGCCTCCACACTAACTTCTTCATCTTCCGCCATTTTGGCGAGATACTCGGAATCCTGAAAAATGCACCGCCACAAGGCAGAAATCCCAGGGTCTAGATCGTTAATATAGATATGGTCGACCTCGCCATTGACAAGCAGGCGCAATGCAGCACCCGCGCCCCCTGCGAAAGCTTCCGCATACGATCGGGGACGCGGGCGTTGTCGTGCAATCAACCCTGCGATATATGGGGCAAGTCGCGCCTTGCCTCCAGGGTATCGAAGGGGGCTAATATATCTCATCGACCCTTCTTTTCGAGTAGCTCGTCAGCCTTCATCAATACAGGGCCGTAAGCAAGGCTCAGTTTCCGAACCTCAGACGAGAGGGGGCTACTTTCCCAAGAGTGAACGAAGGAGTGAAGAGATTTGAGGACCAACGCTCCGTCATCCTGCTGCGAGAACCGCCAGGCGTTACTCAGGTTGGGATCATCCTTGTTCGGGTCCACCTGGCTCAACACGGAACCGATCCTACCTTTGAGCGTGTCTTGGTTCCGCCGCCAGCCCAACTGCTGGGCGACTTCTGTAACGACGATGTCTACGACTGCCCGAATCATGACAGCAGCAACGCTTGGCATGTCGTCAATTTTGATCCGCTGCACCTCTCCAAGAACCTCAGTGGTCCGTAGGCTCACATACCGAAGTGTGACCCCTTGAAACAACCTCTTCTCGTAATCTGGCCGCCTCCGCCGAGGTGGCTTTGAGAGGCCAGAATCTCCCGGTTCATCGGATGCGGCGAGCGAAGCTTCGTCTTCAACAGCTTTCGAGTACTTTTCGGGCTCTTCGAGCCTATCGGCCAGCCGGGGCAGTTGATCCTCTACTTGCTGTAGATAATCTTTTCTCTGCTCTTTGGACTTGATCTGATCGACCGAAACTGGGCCGGCGAGGTCTTGAAGCAGTCGCGCCAGTACCGGCTTGAGTTTCTCTTTTCCGTAGCTACTGAGCACCACATCACCGTCGAACGAGATGCCTAGCCGGTTCCTCACTTCCGGGTCGGCAATCATCCGGCCGAGGTTTGTAATTCGGCCATCCCGTACGAGTGCGGCATTCTCCACCAACTCGGAGTCATCTGAGAACCAAGCACTTGCTGCATCGATGAAAAGCCGAGCTTTCTCAGTGGGAGTGGACCGCCCACTGAACCTGCTAGCCTCTCCTGGACTCCACCGGACGATCCCTACGCCGCCATTTTCCCCGGTGTGCCGGATCCGAATCCAATGCTCGGCTTGCATTCGGTTTTCGGCAATCACAACAGCCATCCGCCGCGGGACATCGTTGTTCTTCGCGATAGCGGCAAACTGCCTCTTGAGTTTCTCTGTGGGCGCCAAGCTCGGCTGGGTCAGAAGCTTCAGGACTGCGAGCCTTCTGTTGCCCTCGACCACGACATTCTGATCGTTTTCGACGACGACAATAGGAAGTTCGGTCGGATTGACTCCGTGCTGACAGATATCCCTTGCAAGCTTCAGCATCTTCTCCGGGCTGTCGCCCAGGAGGGCAGCAACGGCTTCTTCCAAGGTGGCCGTCCGCTTTATGAGCCTCGGGTTGGTCTCGTCGAGGGTCAGGGATCCGATGTGCATGCTGGTCTGTTTCATGGTGCTCATCGTCCCGGCCCGCCCCCACGTCTGCATCATATTTTTGAAGGGCTAGATCATACGTGCAAGAGATAGGACCCACCACGTCGCTCACCAGCCATTGGCTGGATCTAATCGTGAGGTAAACAGCGAGGTAGGCGCAACGACTTTGGCGGTGAGCGACCATGACCCTTCAAGCTCCCGGCGCATCGGGCATCAGGACCTACCCTGTTGAAGCGCGAAATTGGGTCTGCGGCTGTCGAAGCTCACCCCTGGCGACAAGGAAGCCAGGGGGCACCTCCCGAACAGGGATCTGCCACCCCGGGCGACGGCCGCCGCATACGGCCATCTCCGGAGCTGGCAGATCCTCAGACCCACACCACCTCGGAGTGAACAGCCGAAGAGCTTACAGAAGGCGGCAGAGGCGTTCTCGGCATCTCCCGCGCGATCCCCTGCCGCCCGCGCTGAGCACCGAGCGCTCTCAGAACGGCAGCGGCCTCTTCCTCCCCGCTGCCCTCCAGAGCCTCCGCGATCCGCCCCAACGCCTCACTCACGTCAATGCGTGTGTCCGCTGGTCGGAGCGTCCTTCTTGACCGTCAGCGGCAGCAACTTCTTCCCGCTGTCGCTCAGTTGTGGCCATGTATCGAACTGCGGGCACACCCCGCAGTCGAAGCACGGCGTCCACCGGCAGTCCTCGACCTCTGTCTCGTCGAGGGCGTCCTGCCAGTCCTCCCAGAGCCAGTCCTTGTCGAGGCCGGAGTCGAGGTGGTCCCAGGGGAGGACCTCCTCGTAGGTCTTCTCGCGGGTGGTGTACCAGTCGACGTCGACGCCGAAGGCGGGCAGTGTCTTCTCGGCGCAGCGCATCCAGCGGTCGTAGGAGAAGTGCTCGCGCCAGCCGTCGAAGCGGCCGCCGTCCTCGTACACGGCGCGGATCACCGCGCCCACCCGCCTGTCACCCCGCGACAGCAGGCCCTCCACGATGCCCGGCTTGCCGTCGTGGTAGCGGAAGCCGATGGAGCGGCCGTACTTCTTGTCGCCGCGGATCTTGTCGCGGAGCTTCGTGAGGCGGGCGTCCGTCTCCGCCGCCGAGAGCTGCGGTGCCCACTGGAACGGCGTGTGGGGCTTGGGGACGAAGCCGCCGATCGAGACCGTGCAGCGGATGTCGTTCTGGCCGGAGACCTTGCGGCCCTCGGCGATCACCTTCATCGCCATGTCGGCGATCTGGAGGACGTCCTCGTCGGTCTCGGTCGGCAGGCCGCACATGAAGTACAGCTTCACCTGGCGCCAGCCGTTGCCGTACGCCGTGGAGACGGTCCGGATGAGGTCGTCCTCCGAGACCATCTTGTTGATGACCTTGCGGAGGCGCTCCGAGCCGCCCTCCGGCGCGAAGGTGAGGCCCGAGCGCCGGCCGTTCCTCGTCAGTTCGTTCGCCAGGTCCACGTTGAACGCGTCCACGCGGGTCGACGGGAGGGACAGGCCGACCTTGTCGTCCGTGTAGCGGTCCGCCAGGCCCTTCGCGATCTCGCCGATCTCGGAGTGGTCCGCCGAGGAGAGCGACAGCAGGCCGACCTCCTCGAAGCCCGTCGCCTTGAGGCCCTTCTCGACCATCTCGCCGATGCCCGTGATCGACCGCTCCCGCACCGGGCGCGTGATCATGCCCGCCTGGCAGAAACGGCAGCCGCGCGTGCAGCCGCGGAAGATCTCGACCGACATGCGTTCATGGACCGTCTCGGCGAGCGGGACCAACGGCTGCTTCGGGTACGGCCATTCGTCGAGGTCCATGACGGTGTGCTTGCTCACCCGCCACGGGACACCCGACTTGTTCGGGACCACGCGTGCGATACGGGCGTCCGGCAGGTACTCGACGTCGTAGAACGCCGGGATGTACACGGAACCCGTCTTCGCCAGGCGGAAGAGGACCTCCTCGCGGCCGCCGGGGCGGCCCTCCGCCTTCCAGCCGCGGATGATCTTCGTCATGTCGAGTACGGCCTGTTCGCCGTCGCCGATGATCACCGCGTCGATGAACTCCGCGATCGGCTCGGGGTTGAAGGCCGCGTGGCCGCCGGCCAGCACGATCGGGTCGTCGAGCGTCCGGTCCTTCGACTCCAGCGGGATGCCCGCCAGGTCCAGGGCCGTGAGCATGTTGGTGTAGCCGAGCTCGGTGGAGAAGCTCAGGCCGAACACGTCGAACGCGCCCACTGGGCGGTGGCTGTCGACCGTGAACTGCGGGACCTTGTGCTCCCGCATCAGCGCCTCCAGGTCCGGCCACACGCTGTACGTGCGCTCGGCGAGGACGCCCTCCTGCTCGTTCAGGACCTCGTAGAGGATCATGACGCCCTGGTTGGGCAGGCCGACCTCGTACGCGTCCGGGTACATCAGCGCCCAGCGGACATCGCACGACTCCCACGGCTTGACCGTGGAGTTGAGCTCGCCGCCGACGTACTGGATCGGCTTCTGCACATGCGGGAGCAGGGCTTCGAGCTGCGGAAACACGGACTCTGCGGCCGCAGCGACTTCGGCAGGCATCTCGCGAACCTTCGTGAGCGGTACTGAACGGACGGGTGACCATCCAGACTAACGCGATCCCGGAGGTCCCCCGTACGGCTCAGACGGGCACCCCGGACCCGATCTCCTCCCACATCCCCGGCAGCGCGGCCTCCACAGCCGCCGCCCGCTGCTCCTCGCGCCCGTACAGCACCCCGTACGTGAACGAGCTCTCCCCCGCCGCGTGCGCCACCGCGGACAGCTCCCGCAGGGTCACACGGACCATCACGCTGTCCTGGTGCTCACCGAGCAGGCCGGTCAGGGACTTCATCGACTTGGCAAGGGCGCGGGCCGAGGCGCCGAGGGCCGGCGTCGCCGCCTCCGCCGCGTACCGGGTGCGCTTGGCCTTCTTGCGGGCCTCGTGCAGCGCGAGGTCGCGGTCCGGGCCGGGCGGCGCCTCCGTCGCCTCCTCGACGAGCGCGGAGACCTTTCCGAAGTCCTTGCGTACGGCCTTGCCGATCACCTTCTCCGGCTTGCCGGTGGCGTCCGGCAGCAGGGGCGGTTCGGCGACCAGCGCGTCCAGGGTGTCGAGGAGCGCGAGATACCGCTTGGAGTCCAGGACGCCGATCAGCCGACTGCGCGATCCGCCGCGCCGGGCGTTGGCCCAGGTGCGCAGGCGGGTGCGGATCGGGCCGGAGATCAGGGTGCGGGGCAGTTCCCCGAGGACCGTCGCCAGCCGCTCGGTCATGACTTCCCGGTCGCGGTCCACCCCCAACTCACCTGCCAGCCACCTCAGTTCCTCGCCGATCGGGTCGGTGACCGTACGGTCGAGGACCTTGCCGTAGGAGCGGAACGTGCTGCGCATCCGGCGGGTGGCGACGCGCATGCGGTGCACGGAGTCGTACGCGTCCTGCCGTACGGCCGGGTCGAGTTCGAGGATCGCGTCGCGCTGGGCGCGGACGTAGGCGAGGACGTGGTCGCCGGCCGTGACCGGGTCCGCGGGCTCCTCGGGCACGGGCGGCGCCTTGCGCTTCTTCTTTCCCGGCCCCGACGGGCGCGTCTCCGCCAGCGCCCGCGCCAGCTTGGATGCCGACGAGGACGGCCGCACCCCCGCTTTGCGCAGCCGTTTCTCCACCTTGTCGAGGAACGCCGGGTCGCCGTCGTCGGCGAGTTCGACCTCGATCTCAGTCCACTGGGCGGTGCCGCCGCCGTCGGTGAGGCGTTCCGCGTGTACGGCGTCCACGCTGACCTCGGCGAGGAGCTTGCCCTGGGCGTCCACGAGGTGGCGTACGTCGCGGTCGGAGCGCAGGCGGACGGCGGGCAGCAGCTCGGCCTCGCGCACCCGGGAGCGGACCAGGCCGGCGAGGGTGCGCGGCACGGTGTCGGAGAGCGGTTCCCGGATCTCGTCGCGGACACCGGGCGCGACCGGCACCTTCAGGTGCCAGCCCGCGTCGGAACCGCCGGTTCGGCGGCGCAGGGTCAGTGAGGCGGCGGCGAGGCGCTCGTCGGCCGTGTCGTAGTACACGGCGTCCAGATGCGCGACGCCCTTGTCGATGACGGTCTCCACGCCGGCGACGCCGGTCAGGTCGGGCAGACCGCTCTCGTCGGACTCGTACTTACGCTCGATCTCGCGCTTTGTGTCCGCCATGACCTGAATCTAGTTGCCCGCAGGGCGGAACGGCAGGGGGCGTCCCATATGAACCCGAGGGAAACCCGGGCGAACACGCAGGTAGCACCCCGCACAACGGCGGCGGTCAGGCGGACATCGGGCGCTGCACCCGGATCGACTGAAGCAGCCCCACCGCGAGCCACACCGCGAACATCGACGTACCTCCGTACGACACGAACGGCAGTGGCAGACCGGTGACCGGCATGATGCCGAGGGTCATGCCGACGTTCTCGAAGGCCTGGAAGGCGAACCAGGCGACGATTCCGGCGGCGACGATCGTGCCGTAGAGCTCGGTCGAGTCGCGGGCGATGCGGCAGGCGCGCCACAGGACGACGCCGAGGAGGACGAGGATCAGGCCCGCGCCGACGAAGCCCAGCTCCTCGCCCGCGACGGTGAAGACGAAGTCTGTTTGTTGTTCGGGGACGAACTGGCCTGTCGTCTGGGAGCCGTGGAAGAGGCCCTCGCCGGTGAGGCCGCCGGAGCCGATCGCGATGCGGGCCTGGTTGGTGTTGTAGCCGACGCCTGCCGGGTCGAGGCTCGGGTTGGCGAAGGCGGCGAAGCGGGCGATCTGGTACTCGTCCAGGAAGTGCAGCTGCCAGACGGCGATCGCGCCCAGGGTGCCCGCGCCGAGCAGGCCGAAGATCCAGCGGTTGGAGGCGCCGGAGGCCAGCAGGACGCCGAGCACGATGATGACCATGACCATGA
Source organism: Streptomyces sp. P5F9 (assembly GCF_057961495.1). Classification (NCBI taxonomy): domain Bacteria; kingdom Bacillati; phylum Actinomycetota; class Actinomycetes; order Kitasatosporales; family Streptomycetaceae; genus Streptomyces; species Streptomyces sp. P5F9. Next base: position 38,226 of record NZ_JBXVPZ010000021.1, read on the forward strand.
CCGAGCCGAGGTCGGGCATCAGCATGACGATCATCATCGGGACCGAGGCGAGGCCCAGGGCCTGGAGGACCGTGCGGTGGTCGGGGTGGGGCTTGTCGCCCGCGTCGACCCGGGCGGCGAGGATCATCGCCATGCCCAGGATGATCGTGATCTTCACGAACTCCGAGGGCTGGAGCGAGAAGCCGCCGCCGAGCACGATCCAGGAGTGCGCGCCGTTGACCGTGGAGCCCAGTGGGGTGAGCACCAGCAGGATGCCGAACACCGAGGCGCCGTAGAGGAACGGGACGACGACGCGCAGGGTGCGGTGGCCGACCCAGATGACGCCGATCATCAGGGCGATGCCGATGCCGGTGTTCATCAGGTGCCGGATCAGGAAGTAGTACTGGTCGCCCTGGTTGATCTCGGTGCGGTTGCGGGTCGCCGAGAAGACCAGCAGCGAGCCGATCAGGGACAGGCCGATCGCCGACAGCAGTATCGGCCAGTCCAGCCGGCGGGCCAGCGAGTCACGGGCGAAGACCCGTGTCCAGCCGGCCCGGTCGGGCCCGTATCCGGAGACGGAGAAGCTGTTGCCGGTCATGTGAGCATCCTCCGGTTTCCCCTTCTGCGCGGACGCCTGCGGGTGTTGCTGTTGGTGGTGGACGGCGAGGGCGAGACGGCCGGCTGCTGGGTGTCGTCGGCGGGCGTGACCCCGCCCTCGGTCGCCTTCTCCTGCTGCTTCTCCAGCTCCTTGGCCGGGTCGGCGGTGATCTTCGGGGAGGCGATCGTGCCGTCGGCGCGGACCTTCGGGAGGCTCGTCTGCGGCGTGGGCAGCATCGCCTTCTTCTTGTCGATGGAGCCGTCGGCCTGGACGCCGTACATCGCGTTGTAGATGTTGCGCACGGCCTCACCGGAGGCGCCGGAACCCGTACCGGCCTGCGCGATCGTCATGACGACCGTGTAGTCCTTGGTATACGTGGCGAACCAGGAGGTGGTCTGCTTGCCGTAGACCTCCGCCGTACCCGTCTTGGCGTGCAGCTCGATCTTGTCCTGCGGCCAGCCCTGGAACTTCCAGGCGGCGGTACCGCTGGTGACCACGCCCGCGAGGGCCTTGTCGATGCCCTTGTGGGTGGCCGCGCTGATCGGCAGCTTCGCCTTCACCTTGGGCTTGATCTCCTGGACCGTCTTGCCGTCGGCGCTGACGATCGCCTTGCCGATGGTGGGGACGTACTCGGTGCCGCCGTTGGCGAGCGCGCCGTAGATCATGGCCTCCTGGATCGGCGTGACGAGGGTGTCGCCCTGGCCGATGGAGTAGTTGATCGAGTCGCCCTCGCGCATCTTGTTGCCTTCGAGGCAGTTCTCGTACGCGATCTGCTGGACGTACGTGCCGCCCTTCTTGCCGGTCTTGCACCAGTAGGCCTTGTTGGCCTCCCAGGTCTCCTGCTTCCACTTGCGGTCCGGGACGCGGCCGGTGACCTCGTTGGGGAGGTCGACGCCCGTCGTCTTGCCGAGGCCGAACTGGTGGGCCGCCTTGTAGAAGTAGTCCTTCGGCTCACCCTTCTTCGGGTTGATGCCGCCGTCCTTCTTCCACTGGGCGTCGGCAAGGCCGTAGAAGACGGTGTCGCAGGAGACCTCAAGGGCGCGGCCCAGCGAGATGGGGCCGAAGTTCTCGCCCTCGAAGTTCTTGAAGACCTGGCCGCCCACCGAGTACGAACTGGTGCAGGGGTACCCGCCGTCCCACTGGTAGCCGGCCTCGACCGCGGCGGCCGTGGAGACCACCTTGAACGTCGAACCGGGCGCCGACTGACCCTGTATGGCCCGGTTGAGGAGCGGGTAGTCGGAGTTCTTGCCGGTGAGCTGCTTGTAGTCCTTGGCGGAGATGCCGCCGACCCAGACGTTCGGGTCGTACGTCGGCGCGGACGCCATGGCGACGATCCGGCCGGTCTTGGCCTCCATCACGACCACGGCACCGGAGTCGGCCTTGTAGTTCTCGCCGGTGATCTTGTCGAACTGCGTGCGAGCGGTCTTCATCGCCTTGTCGAGCTGATACTCGGCGACGCGCTGCACGCGGGCGTCGATGCTGGTGACGAGGTTCGAACCGGGCTGCGGTGCGTCGGACTTGGCCTTGCCGATCACGCGGCCGAGGTTGTCGACCTCGTAGCGGGTGACGCCGGCCTTGCCGCGCAGCTCCTTGTCGTACTCGCGCTCCAGGCCGGAGCGGCCGACCTGGTCGGAGCGCAGATACGGCGAGTCGCTGTCCTTGGCCTGGGTGATCTCGTCGTCGGTGACCGGCGAGAGGTAGCCGAGTACCTGGGCCGCGTTGGCGTCGCCGGGGGCCGCGTAGCGCCGTACGGCCTCGGGCTCGGCGGTGATGCCGGGGAAGTCCTCGGCGCGCTCACGGATCTGCAGGGCCTGCTTGGCGGTGGCCTCGTCGGTGATCGGGATGGGCTGGTAGGGCGAGCCGTTCCAGCAGGGCTGCGGGGTCTTCGCGTCGCACAGCCGGACCTTCTGGATGACGTCCGCGGGCTTCAGGCCCAGCACGCCGGCCAGCTTGGTGAGGACGGCCTTGCCGTCGTCCGCCTGCTTCAGCAGGTCGGTACGGGAGGCGGAGACCACGAGCCGGGTCTCGTTGTCGGCGAGGGGCACACCGCGCGCGTCCAGTATCGAACCGCGCACCGCGGGGTCGACGACCTGCTGGACGTGGTTGCCGGATGCTTCCTTCTGGTACGCGGCGCCCTCACGGATCTGCAGGTACCAGAGGCGCCCGCCGAGGGTGCCGAGGAGGGAGAGGACAAGGATCTGGATGACGACGAGCCTGATCTGAACCCGTGGAGTCCGACCGGTCTCCGGGATATTGGTCACTTGTGCTGCCTCCCCCTCTCAGTGCGCGTACACGATGCGTGTATGAGTCATATACGACGGACCTGTGAGTCCGTGGCCCAACTCCCCGGTGGTCAAAGCCTCTTGACCCCCTTGATGCGTCCCGCACGGGCCACGCGGGCGCGTGCGGTCTTCATCCGCAGGCCACCGCGTTGGCCGCCGATCTTCAGGCCGGTGCCGGAGGAGAGCCAACCCGAGGAGATGTCGGCCGACTTGGCGGCGTTGGTCTCCGCGAGCGGGTCGTTGTCGGCGCGCCGGGCCAGCGCCATGATCCCGGGGACGACGAACGGGGCCAGCAGCAGGTCGTACAGGGAGGCCGTGAACAGCAGGCTGCCCAGGCCGACATGGCGGGCGGCGGTGTCGCCGACGAGGGCGCCGACACCGGCGTAGAGCAGGGTGGCGCCGATCGCGGCGGCGACCACGACGGCCATCGGGCCGGTGGCCGACTTCAGGCGGCCGTTCTCCGGTTTCGCCAGGCCCGCGAGGTAGCCGATGACGCACAGGACGAGGGCGTAGCGGCCGGCCGCGTGGTCGGCGGGCGGGGCCAGGTCGGCGAGGAGGCCCGCGCCGAAGCCGATGAGGGCGCCCGCGACATGGCCGTAGACCATGGCGAGGCCGAGGACCGTGAGGAGCAGCAGGTCGGGGACGGCGCCCGGGAGGTGGAGGCGGGCGAGGACGCTCACCTGGATCACGAGGGCGACGACGACCAGCGGCACGGAGAGCAGGATCCGGTTGACACGCATGGGGAAGGGCTCCTACTGCTGTTGCTGGCCGTCGACCGGCGCGTTCGCGGACGGGGTGACCGTGACGGTCACCGTCGGGGTCGGGGTCGGCTTGGACTTCGCGGGCAGGACCGTGTCACGCGGGTCCTTCTTGGGTGCCTCCACGACCACGCCGACGATGTCGAGCTTGGTGAAGTCGACGTACGGCGTGACGTACAGCGTGCGGGTCAGGCCGCCGCCGGAGGGGTCGACGCGGGAGACGACACCGACCGGGACGCCGGGCACGAACGGCTTGTCGGCCTGCGAGCCGAAGGTGACCAGCCGGTCGCCCTTCTTCACCTCGGCCTTGCCGTTGAGGAGTTCGACGCGCAGCGGGCCGTCGCCCTCGCCGGAGGCGAAGCCGAGTTCGTCGTTGCCCTCCATGCGGGTGCCGACGGTGAAGTCGGGGTCGTTGGCGAGGAGCACGGTGGAGGCGTCGGGGCCGACGGTCGTGACACGGCCGACCAGACCGTTGCCGTTCAGGACGGTCATGTCGCGCTTGATGCCGTCGTTGGCGCCGACGTCGATGGTGATCGTCCAGGAGAAGCTCTGCGCGGCTCCTATCGCGATGACCTGGGCGCCCTTGATGCCGTACTGGCCCTCGCCGGCCACCTTCAGCATCTTGTCGAGCTGGGTCAGGCGGCTGCGGTTGCGGTCGTCGCTGCCGAGCTTCGCCTTGAGGGCCGCGTTCTCCTTCTCCAGGACGGCGAGCCGGTCGTGCCGCTCACCGGAGTCGCGGACCGCGGAGACCGCGTCGCCGACCGGGTTCACAGCGGACGACACGCCGTTCTCGATCGGGCCGAACACGGTGGCCGCGGCCTGGCGGGCACCGTCGACGGGCGAGTCCTGCCCTCCCCGGATGTCCACCGTGATCAACGCGAACGCTACGGCGATCAGCAGCACCAGGAGCAGCCGGCTCTCTCGTGTGTCCCTCACGTGCGGCGGCCGTGCCTTCCTCATAGAAATGTGCAGAGGTTCAGGTATGCAGGTGTTGTACGGGCAAATGGATACGAAGGCTTTGTGTCGGAGCCTATGCCTCCGTATCAACGATCCGCCGCACGAGAGGAGATCATCCCGTACGGCGGAATCGAAGCGTTACGTCATCTGCGCGGCTGGGCGTCCAGAACCTGCTGGAGCGCCTCGAACTCCTCGACGCACTTGCCGGAGCCGAGCGCCACGCTGTCCAGCGGGTCCTCGGCGATGTGGATCGGCATGCCGGTCTCCCGGCGCAGCCGCTCGTCGAGACCCTTCAGCAGGGCTCCGCCGCCGGTCAGAACGATTCCTCGGTCCATGATGTCGCCGGACAGCTCCGGCGGGCACTTGTCGAGGGTCGTCTTCACGGCGTCGACGATCGCGTTGACGGGCTCTTCGATCGCCTTGCGGACTTCGCCGGCGGAGATGACAACGGTCTTGGGCAGGCCGGAGACCAGGTCCCGGCCGCGGATTTCGGTGTGCTGGTCGTCGTCGAGGTCGTACGCGGAACCGATCGTGATCTTGATCTGCTCAGCCGTCCGCTCACCCAGAAGGAGCGAGTACTCCTTCTTGATGTGCTGGATGATCGCGTTGTCCAGTTCGTCGCCCGCGACGCGGATGGACTGGGCGGTGACGATGCCACCGAGCGAGATGACCGCGACCTCCGTGGTGCCGCCGCCGATGTCCACCACCATGTTGCCCGTGGCCTCGTGGACCGGCAGGCCGGAACCGATGGCCGCGGCCATGGGCTCCTCGATGATGTGCACCTGGCGGGCGCCGGCCTGGGACGACGCCTCGATGACGGCACGGCGCTCGACGCCCGTGATGCCCGAGGGCACACAGACGACGACGCGGGGACGGGCCAGATAGCGCCGCTTGTGGATCTTCAGGATGAAGTAGCGGAGCATGCGCTCGGTGATCTCGAAGTCGGCGATGACACCGTCCTTCAGCGGACGTACGGCAACGATGTTGCCGGGCGTGCGCCCGATCATCTTCTTGGCTTCGGAGCCGACCGCGAGAATGCCACCGGTGTTGGTGTTGATCGCGACGACGGACGGCTCGTTGAGTACGATCCCGCGACCCCTGACGTACACCAGCGTGTTGGCGGTCCCGAGGTCGACAGCCATGTCACGGCCGATGAACGACATTGAGTTCCCCATCAGGATTCGTCTGGCCTTCCTGGGAGCTTCTGAGGGCTTTTCAGGTCGGCGAAGTGGGTGCAGTGACGTGAAGGCTTCCATCGTAGACGCGCCATCACGAACCCTGCGCGAGGGTCTTCGCCATTGTCAGCATGCGAGGCACCGCCTCGCTTGTGGAGACGGCCCAACGGGGGCACTCGTTCCCCCGATCGGCACGCATATGCCAAGAGACGGCCGGAAAAACACGGCCGCCCCTGGTCAGGCATGTGGGTTACTGATGGAGATTCAGCCGCGCCCGGGGAAGAAGATCTTCACCTCGCGTTCGGCGGACTCCTCCGAGTCCGAGGCGTGGATCAGGTTCTCCCGCACGATGACACCGAAGTCGCCGCGGATCGATCCCGGCGCGGCGGCGATCGGGTCGGTCGGACCGGCCAGCTGGCGTACGCCCTCGATGACCCGCTCGCCCTCGACGATCAGGGCGACGACGGGACCGGAGGCCATGAACTCCACCAGCGGCTCGTAGAACGGCTTGCCCTTGTGCTCGCCGTAGTGCTGCTCCAGGGTGTCCTGGTCCAGGGTGCGCAGCTCCAGCGCGGTGATCTGCCAGCCGGCCTTGCGCTCGATCCGGCTGATGATCTCGCCGGTCAGGCCACGACGTACGGCGTCGGGCTTGAGCAGGACGAGGGTGCGCTGGGTCACGACGGGACTCCTTCGGATCATGATGATGCGGGGCGGCTCAAGGTCGTGTCACGGTCGTCTCACGACAAGGCCGAGGCTACAGGGCGTGTCCATGCGTCCATTACGCAGCGTCAGGTGTAGGGGAGTCGGCCTGCGCGGCCTGTGCCGCGAACCTCGCCTTCGCCTCGTCGATCTTCCGGCCGTAGTGGACCGAGGCCCACCACAGGGCCGCGAAGATCGCCCCGAGGAAGAACATGGACGGCACGACCAGGCCCGACGCGATCAGCGCGATCTGCAGCGCCCAGCCGAGCGCGATGCCGCCCGGCCGGGTCACCACGCCGCACAGCGCGATGGACAGGAACATCGCGATCCCGCACACCGTCCACACGGTGGAGGTGGCCAGGTCCGGGTCCTTCATGGCCACGAGCCCGGCGAAGCCGATCACGAAGAACTCGCCGATCAGCGTGGAAGAACAGAGCGTACGCACGGAAAGTCAGCCCCTCCCCAGGAGCAGTCGGGCCTCACCCACGGTGATGACGGAACCGGTGACGAGCACACCGCCGCCCGCGAACTCGCCGTCCTCCTCGGCCAGCGTGATCGCGGCCTCCAGGGCGTCGGGCAGCCGCGGCTCGACCTGCACGCGCTCGTCGCCGAACACCTCGACGGCGATCCCGGCCAGCTCGTCCACGTCCATCGCGCGATGGCTGGAGTTCTGCGTGACGACGACCTCGGCGAACATCGGCTCGAACGCTTCGAGCAGCCCGCGCACGTTCTTGTCAGCGCTGGCGCCCACGACCCCGATCAGCTTGCTGAAGTCGAAGGCCTCCGCCACGGCCTCGGCGGTCGCACGGGCGCCCGCCGGGTTGTGCGCCGCGTCCAGCACGACGGTCGGCGACCGCCGCACCACCTCCAGCCGCCCCGGCGAGGTCACGGACGCGAACGCCTTCCGCACCGTGTCGATGGCGAGCGGATCGGGCCGCTGCGCACCCACCCCGAAGAACGCCTCTACGGCGGCGAGCGCCACGGCGGCGTTGTGCGCTTGGTACGGGCCGTGCAGGGGGAGGTAGATCTCCTCGTACTCGCCGCCCAGCCCGCGCAGGTTGACGAGCTGTCCGCCGACGGCGACCTGCCGGGACACGACCCCGAATTCGAGACCCTCCCGGGCCACGGTCGCGTCCACCTCGACGGCCTTCTTCAGCAGCACCTGCGCCGCGTCCACCGGCTGCTGCGCCAGGATCACGGTCGCGTCCTGCTTGACGATGCCGGCCTTCTCCGTGGCGATCTCGCCGGTCGTCTCCCCGAGGCGGTCGGTGTGGTCGAGATCGATGGGGGTCACTACGGCGACGGCGGCGTCGATGACGTTGGTGGCGTCCCAGCTGCCGCCCATGCCGACCTCCACGACGGCCACGTCGACGGGCGCGTCCGCGAACGCGGCGTACGCCATGCCCGTCAGCACCTCGAAGAACGACAGGCGGAACTCCTGCCGCGCGTCCACCATCTCGACGTACGGCTTGATGTCTTCGTACGTCTCAATGAAGCGTTCGGCGGAGATCGGGGCGCCGTCGAGGCTGATGCGCTCGGTGATCGACTGGACGTGCGGGGACGTGTAGCGGCCGGTGCGCAGTTCGAAGGCGCCGAGGAGCGCCTCGATCATGCGGGCCGTGGAGGTCTTTCCGTTCGTGCCGGTGATGTGGATCGAGGGGTACGAGCGCTGGGGGTCGCCCAGGACGTCCATCAGCGCGGCGATGCGGCTGACCGACGGCTCCAGCTTGGTCTCGCCCCAGCGGGTGGCGAGCTCGGCCTCTACGGTGCGGAGGGCCTTGTCCAGGGCGGGGTCTTCGGGGCGGCCGGGGACGTCTGCCTGGGGGGCGCCGGTGCCTTGGGCTCGTAGGGTGCGGCTGCCGGCCTCGATCACCGCGAGATCCGGGTCGCGGTCTGTCTCGGCGGCGACGATCTCTTCGAACGGGTCGCTGTCAGTCACAGGGGTCAGTCTACGGAGGTAGGCGTGTTCTTTCGTCTGCGGGCCCGGTGGGGGCTGGTCGCGCAGTTCCCCGCGCCCCTAGGTGGGACAGGGCTCCGGTGCTGAATACGCACCGGGGCCCCACCTGACTACAGACCCTTACGCCTCCGGCAAGCCGTCCAGCTGGGCCTTGATGCGGGTGATGTCCTCGTCGGCCTTGGAGAGGCGGCCGCGGATCTTGTCGACGACGTTGTCCGGGGCCTTGGCCAGGAACGCCTCGTTGCCGAGTTTGGCCGTTGCCTGGGCCTTCTCCTTCTCGGCGGCGGCGAGGTCCTTCGCGAGGCGCTTCCGTTCCGCCGCGATGTCGATCGTGCCGGAGAGGTCGAGGGCGACCGTGGCGCCGCCGACCGGGAGGGTGGCCGTCGCCGCGAAGGCGTCGCCCTCCGGCTGGAGGCGGAGGAGCTGGCGGATGGCCGCCTCGTGGGGCGCCAGGGCCGTGCCGTCCAGGGTGAGGCGGGCCGGGACGCGCTGGCCGGGCTGGAGGCCCTGGTCGGCGCGGAAACGGCGGACCTCGGTGATGACCTGCTGGAGGGTCTCGATCTCCTTCTCGGCGGCCGGGTCCCGGAATGCACTGTCCTTCGGCCAGTCCGCGATGACGATCGACTCGCCGCCCGTCAGTGTCGTCCAGAGGGTTTCCGTGACGAACGGGACGATCGGGTGGAGGAGCTTGAGGGTGACGTCGAGGACTTCGCCCAGGACGCGCTTGGAGACCTCGGCCGGTTCGCCGCCCGCCATGAACGTCGTCTTGGACAACTCGACGTACCAGTCGAAGACTTCGTCCCACGCGAAGTGGAACAGCGCGTCGGAGAGCTTCGCGAACTGGTAGTCCTCGTAGAGCGCGTCGACTTCGGCGACGGTGGAGTTCAGGCGGGACAGGATCCAGCGGTCGGTCGCCGACAGCCGGTCGGCGTCCGGGAGTTCGCCCTCGATCGTCGCGCCGTTCATGAGCGCGAAACGGGTCGCGTTCCAGAGCTTGTTGGCGAAGTTGCGGGAGCCCTGGACCCAGTCCTCGCCGATCGGGACGTCGACGCCCGGGTTGGCGCCGCGCGCGAGGGTGAAACGGAGCGCGTCGGAGCCGTACTTGTCCATCCAGTCGAGCGGATTGACCGCGTTCCCGAAGGACTTGGACATCTTCTTGCCGAACTGGTCGCGGACCATGCCGTGCAGGGCGATGGTGTGGAACGGCGGGGTGCCGTCCATCGCGTAGAGGCCGAACATCATCATCCGGGCGACCCAGAAGAAGAGGATGTCGTAGCCGGTGACCAGGACGGAGTTCGGGTAGAACTTCGCGAGCGACTCGGTCTGTTCGGGCCAGCCGAGGGTGGAGAAGGGCCACAGGCCGGAGGAGAACCAGGTGTCGAGGACGTCGGTGTCCTGGTGCCAGCCCTCGCCGGTCGGGGCCTCGTCGTCGGGGCCGACACAGACGACCTCGCCGTTCGGGCCGTACCAGACCGGGATGCGGTGGCCCCACCACAACTGCCGTGAGATGCACCAGTCGTGGAGGTTGTCGACCCAGTCGAAGTAGCGCTTCTCCATCTCCTGCGGGTGGATCTTGACGCGGCCGTCACGGACCGCGTCGCCGGCCGCCTTCGCGAGCGGGGCGACCTTGACCCACCACTGCATGGACAGCCGCGGCTCGATGGTCGTCTTGCAGCGCGAGCAGTGGCCGACGGAGTGGACGTAGGGCCGCTTCTCGGCGACGATCCGGCCCTCGGCGCGCAGGGCGGCGACGATCGCGGAGCGGGCTTCGAGGCGGTCCTGGCCCTGGAAGGGGCCGGGGACGGTGATGACGGCGTGCTCGTCCATGACCGTGATGGCCGGGAGGTCGTGCCGCTGGCCGATCTCGAAGTCGTTCGGGTCGTGGGCCGGGGTGACCTTGACGGCACCCGTGCCGAACTCGGGGTCGACGTGCTCGTCCGCGACGACCGGGATGGAACGGTCGGTCAGCGGCAGCTTGATGAGCTTGCCGACGAGGTGCTTGTAGCGCTCGTCCGAGGGGTGAACGGCGACGGCCGTGTCACCGAGCATGGTCTCGGCGCGAGTTGTGGCGACGACGATGGTCTCGTCCCCGTCGCCGTACTTCATGGAGACGAGCTCGCCGTCGTCGTCCTGGTACTCGACCTCGATGTCGGAGATCGCGGTGAGACAGCGCGGGCACCAGTTGATGATGCGCTCGGCGCGGTAGATCAACTCGTCGTCGTAGAGCCGCTTGAAGATGGTCTGGACGGACTGGGAGAGACCCTCGTCCATGGTGAAGCGCTCGCGGGACCAGGCGACACCGTCGCCGAGGCGGCGCATCTGGCCGGAGATCTGCCCGCCGGACTCGCCCTTCCACTGCCAGACCCGCTCGACGAAGGCCTCCCGGCCCAGGTCGTGGCGGGACTTGCCCTCCTTGCCCAGCTCGCGCTCGACGACGTTCTGCGTGGCGATGCCGGCGTGGTCCATGCCGGGCTGCCACAGCGTCTCGTAGCCCTGCATGCGCTTGCGGCGCGTGAGGGCGTCGATGAGCGTGTGCTCGAAGGCGTGCCCAAGGTGCAGGCTGCCGGTCACGTTCGGCGGCGGGATGACGATCGTGTACGGCGGCTTCTCGCTCTTCGCGTCCGCTTCGAAGTAACCCCGCTCCACCCAGCGCTCGTACAGCGGCCCCTCTACATCGGCCGGCGCGTACTGGGTCGGCAGTTCGGAGTCGGGCGCTGGTGGCTGCTGCTGAGCGTTCTCGGTCACGGGCCCAGTTTAGGGGTGTCGCGGGGGTGTCCCGAAACGCGTTTGTTCTGTAACGGTGCGCCCCCCGACGCTCTGCGCTTCCTGTGACTGGGCCAGGATGTCGGGATCACATAAGCATCTGGAGGGGAACCCAGAAATGAGCTACAACCAGCCGGGCCCGTACGGCGGGCAGCCTCAGCAGCCCGGTCCGTACGGACAGCCGGGCCCCTACGGCCAGCCTCCCCAGCAGGCGCC
>NZ_JBXVPZ010000022.1:0-49193 GCF_057961495.1 Streptomyces sp. P5F9
GCCCAGGCCACCCCCACATCGGCCACCACCTTGGTCGTCAACGCCGCGCAGACCTTGCGCTCCGTCACCCACGTCGGCACGGGCAGCCTCTACGGCCTCGCCACCGCGAGCACCCCCAGCGACAGCATCGTACAGGCCCTGAAGCCCAACACGTTCGTCCAGATGGCGCCCGGCGGCAGCCAACTCCCCAACGGAGAGCCCGCGCCCGCGGGTGACGCCTTGGTCGTCGCCCCGAAGGCCGCGGCCGCGGGGGCCAAGGTCGTCGTACGGATGCCGGACTGGTACCCGAACTTCCCCTACCAGTGGGTGAGTTGGAGCAACTGGCTCTCGGCGGTGGACCAGCAGGTCGCCGCGGTGAAGTCCTCGGGAGCCACCAACATCAGCGCGTACGAACTCTGGAACGAGCCGGACTGGACCTGGGACACCACCAACGCGGGCGCCTTCGACGCCGGTTGGGCCCGTACGTTCAAGGAGGTCCGCGCCAAGGACGCCACCACCCCGATCCAGGGCCCGAGTTACTCGGTGTGGAACCAGTCCTGGATGACCACCTTCCTCACCGACGCCAAGGCCAGCGGTACGGTCCCCGACGTCATCGCCTGGCACGAACTCCAGGGCAGCTCAGGCATCGCCGCCCATGTCGCGGCCTACCGCTCGCTGGAGAGCAGCCTCGGCATCAGCCCGCGTCCGATCTCTATCGAGGAGTACGGCACGCCCACCGAGATGGGCAACTCCGGTGCCCTCATCGGCTATGCCGCCAAATTCGAGCGCGCCGGCGTCCGCGACGCCGAGCTGGCCTTCTGGAACCACTACGGCACCCTCGGCGACACCCTGACCGACACCGGCGGCTCGCCCAACGGCTCCTACTGGACGTACAAGTGGTACGGCGGCATGTCCGGGAACATGCTCACCACCACACCGCCCGCCCAGACCGGCATCGACGGTCTCGCCTCCCTCAACGGCGCGGGCAACCAGATCAGCGTCGTCGCCGGCGGCTGCACCGGCTCCTGCGCCGTCACGGTCAACGGACTCTCGTCCCTGTCGGCCTACGGCAGCACCGTCCACGTCAAGCTGGAGTACAGCCCCGACACGGGCCGCACCACCGCCTCCCCGGGCCCGATCACCATCTCCGACACGGACTACTCCGTCTCGAACGGCTCGATCACGGTGCCTGTCACAATGAACGCCGCCGACGGCTACCACCTGACGATCACCCCCAGCGGCACCTCGACGTCCCTGGCCGGCCGCTACCAGATCACCAACAAGAACAGCGGCCTCGCCCTGGACACCCTCAACGCGGCCACCACACAGGGCACTTCGGTCGTCCAGGCCACGTCGACCACCGGCACCGACCAGAACTGGACCCTCGTGGCCGCGGGCCAGGGCCTCTACAAGATCGTCAACCAGAAGAGCGGCCTGCTGCTCGGCATCACCAACGCGGGCACCGGCAACGGCGGCACGGCCCTGATCTGGGGCGACAACGGCACCGCCGACCACCTCTGGCAGGTCATCCCGGCCCGCGACGGCTACGCCAAGATCGCCAACTACAACAGCGGTCTCCTGCTCGGCGTCGACCAGATGAGCACCACCTCCGGCGCCCAGGTCCTGCAGTGGTCCGACAACGGCACCGCCGACCACCTCTGGAAGCTCACCTCTCGCTGAGGCAACCGCCAAGGGTCCCGCGCTGGTCGTCGACGGCGAGCGCGGGAAGGCCCTCACCAACCGGCACATCGTCGAAGCGCCTGGTCAGAGCACCAGCGGTAGGCACCTCGCGCCCTACAGGCTGTAAGGCAGCGGGAAATGGCGCCAATAGGCCTGACCTGCTTGGACGCTCCGCGTGACCAATGACGGTGCACATCGCGTACACATCCATGCAGGCAGGTCCGATCGAGGCACAGCAACTGGGCCTCGTTTTGGTGATCATGGTCTGCTACCCCCTCAGCCCTCAACGGGAGTTGCGACTGATCTCCCTATGCGCTCAACCTCGGGCACCGGCGAAGAGCGGTCGCCGCCGTTCTTCATTCCACATCGGCCAGTTCGGCGGCATGGGCGAGCATCCGCGAGCGGTCCGGTTCTCGTCCGGTGAAGAGCCGGAAAGCATCGGCGGCCTGAAAGACGACCATGCCGACACCGTTGAGTGCCGTGCAACCACGGGCCCGTGCGATGCGTAGCAACTCGGTCTCCAGCGGCCGGTAGACCACATCGACCACCCACAGGCCGGGGTGCAGCAGGTCAGCCGGCAGCGGAAGTCCGGGATGCGAGGGCATTCCGGTGGGAGTGGTGTGGACGAGACCGTCGGCTCGGTCCATCAGGCCTGGGAGATCGTCTGAAGCGGAGGCGGTCGCCCGACCGTCGCCGAACTGGCGGTTCAGGGAGATAGCGAGTGCCACGGCGCGGTCTGTCAGCGGGTCGACGACTGCAAGGTGCCTGATGCCACGGGCGAGCAGGGCGTGCGCGACGGCCGCCCCCGCTCCCCCGGCGCCGAGTTGCACGACGCGCTCCCGCGGGGCGTCCTCCAGCTCCCAGTCGAAGGAGGCGGCGAAGCCGGTGACGTCGGTGTTGTGTCCTACGGCCCGGGCGCTCCTGCCCTCACCTTCGAAGACCACGGTGTTGACCGCACCGACCGCCTCGGCTTGCGGGGTGAGTTCGTCGAGACACTCGATGACGAGTTGCTTGCAGGGGTGGGTGATGTTGAGGCCCCGGTAGCCCATGCCCTTGGCCGCGCCCACCAGTTCACCGACCTTGTCGGGCTCGCCGCCGATGCGGTCGAGGTCGATCAGCCGGTAGAGGTAGCGCAGGCCGTGCCGGTCTGCCTCCCGTTCGTGGAGCATGGGGCTGAACGAGGTGCCTATGCCGGAGCCGATCAGACCGATGAGATACGAGTCCTGGGTCATCTCCGCCCGCACCGTTCACAAGCCCAGGTAGATCTGACGGACCCGGGTATCCCGGCTGAGTTCCTCCGACGTTCCGGTCATGGCGACGCTCCCGTTCTCCATGACGAGGCAGTGACTGGTCGCACCGAAGGTCAATTTGGCGTTCTGCTCCACCAGGAGCAGGCTCAGGCCTTCCTCCCGCAGTCGTTGCAGGGTTTCGAGGATGAAGCCGACGAGTTTGGGTGACAGGCCCATCGACGGTTCGTCGAGGAGGAGAAGGCGTGGCCTGGCCATCAGGGCGCGGCCGATCGCGAGCATCTGCTGCTGCCCTCCGGAGAGGGCTCCGGCCAGTCGTGCGCTCATCTCCCGCAGTACCGGGAAGAGTTCGTGCACCTGGTCCAGTGTGGCCCGGGTCTCGTCGTCCCAGCGCCGCGCGTAGGCGCCGAGGAGCAGGTTCTTCTCCACGGTCAGGCCGGGGAAGACGTGTCGGCCCTCCGGTACGTAGCCGATGCCGTGCCGCACCATGTCGCGGGCCCTGACCCGGGTCAGGTCGCGTTCGCCGAGCGTGACGCGTCCGCCGCTGCGCGGGACCAGGCCCATCAGCGCCTTGAGAGTGGAGGTCTTGCCCGCCCCGTTGGCGCCGATGATGCCGACCGAGCTACCCGGCTCCACGCTGAAGCCGATCGAGCGGACCGCGCACACGCCGCCGTAGTGCACGGACAGGTCCTCGACGGTGAGTGTGGCGGCGGTTTCGGTACGGGAAGCGGGGATCGTCCTCACCGGGTTGCCTCCTTCGAAGCGGGGGCCGACGTCGGGGCAGGGGCTGGATCCGGGCCGGAGTCCCGAGCAGCGTCCGGATCCGAGTCCGGGTCCGGGAGGGGAACGTCCGCCATCACGGAGTCGCCCAGATAGGCCTCGATCACCTCGGGCACGGCGACCACTTCGGCCGGTGTGCCCTCCGCGATGATTCCGCCGCTGGAGAGCACCGTGACGCGCTCGCACAGCGACATGACCAGGCCCATGTTGTGCTCGATCAGGACGACCGTGGTGCCGCTGTCACGGATGGAGCGCACGATGGCGGCGAGCTGTTGCACCTCTTCTCCGTTCAGCCCGGCCGCCGGTTCGTCGAGCAGCAGCAGACGGGGCCGGGCGGCCATCGCGCGGGCGATCTCGATGCGGCGCTGGATGCCGTACGGGAGTGAGCCGGGCGCGGCTTCCGCGAAGTCGGTGAGGCCGAAGCGTTCCAGGAACTCCTCGGCCTGGCGGCGGAGTTGTCGCTCGCGGCGTATCACGCCGGGTTGCCACAGCGCGTACTGCCAGACCGTGTAGGTGCGGGTGCGGTCCAGGGCGACGAGGATGTTCTCACGGACCGTCAACTGCCGGAACAGGCGCAGGTTCTGGAACGTGCGGGCCAGGCCCAGGATGGAGAGGGTGTACGGGCGAGTGGTCGTCGTGTCCCGGCCGGCGAACCGCACGTTCCCCGAACTCGCCCTGTAGAAGCCGCTGATGACGTTGAACAGGGTGGTCTTGCCCGAGCCGTTCGGGCCGACGATGCCGCGAATCTCGCCTGTGGTGATCGTGAGGGAGACGTCGTCCAGGGCTCGCAGGCCACGGAAGTCCTTGGTGACGGACCGGATTTCGAGCAGGGGCTCGTCGGAAGCAGCGGACGTGGCGACCACCTCGTACGGCTGGAAGGCACGCAACTCCGCCCGCTCTGCGGCGCGTCCGCGCCTGCGATGCACGAACTCCCTTGCCCGGGACGGGATTCCGGCGAGTCCGGTGGGCGCGAAGACGACCATCAGGACGACCACCACCCCGTAGCCCAACTGTGCGTACGTCGAGAAGTCGGACAGCCACTCGCGGATGAGGGTCAGCCCGACCGCGCCGACCACGCAGCCGATCAGGGAGCGCCGGCCGCCGATGATGACCATGGCGAGGAGGATGAACATGTTGGCGATGGAGAAGGTCTCGGGGGCGACGTAGCGGATGAGGCCCGCGTACAGGACGCCGGCCAGACCCCCGTACAGGCCGGCGAGGACGAAGGCGGTCATGCGCAGGAGCGGGATCTCGGCGCCCGTCGCGCCGGCCGCGAGGGAGTCGTCGCGCATCGCGCGCAGGCGTCGGCCCAGTGACGTGCGGACGACGAACAGGCCGAAGCCGAGGCCGAGGGCGCAGACCACCGACTCCAGGTAGTAGTAGAGATATTCGCTGGAGAGGTCGATGCCCGGGATGGTCGGCAGGGGGATGCCTGAGATGCCGTCGGCGCCTCCGGAGATCTTGGCGTTGGTGATCCAGTTGATGAAGCCGAGTGCCAGGCCGAGGGTGACGATGCCCAGGTAGTGGGACTGCATGCGCAGGGCGGGGATGCCGACCAGCAGGCCGGTCGCCACCGTCGCGAGCAGGGCGAGTACGGCCGCCGCCCAGAATCCGTATCCGGAGTGGGTGGTGAGGATCGCGAGGGTGTAGGCGCCGACGCCGAAGAAGGCCACCTGGGCGAGGTTGATCTGCCCGGAGACGCCCATCGCCAGGCCCATACCGATGGCCAACAGGGCATAGATGATCGCGATGTTGACGACGTGGATGGAGTAGCTGCCCAGGCCGTACGGCAGCAGCCAGGCGGCCACGGCCAGGGCACCGAGCGAACCGATACGGAGCTTCACGCGCGGCTCACCGTCCTCTCCCCGAAGACGCCCGTCGGGCGGATCATGATGGCGACGGTGAAGACCAGGAAGGTCACGAGCACCGAGTAGCCCTGGAAGTGGCCCGCGGCGTAGGAGTCGAGGACGCCGATCGCGAGGCCGCCGACGACGGCTCCGGGGATGGAGCCGAAGCCGCCCAGCATCGCTGCGGCGAAGCCCTTGATGCCGAGGGCGCCGCCGAGTGAGGCGTCGACATACAGCATGGGGCCGACGAGGCCGCCGGCGAGGGCGGCGAGGCCGGCGCCGATGGAGAAGGCGAGGGCGTTGCTGCGGCCGACGTCGATGCCGACGGCGGTGGCCGCCTCGTGGTCCATGGCGACGGCCTGCATGGCCGCGCCGCGCTTGGTGCGGGCCAGGAACCAGGCGAGGCCGATCACGGCGAGGGCGGCGACGCCCATGACGAGGAGGTCGTAGGTGCGTACCCGGATCCCGAACAGGTCGAGCGGGGCGGCCCGGACGGGCGAGGGGACCGCCCGTCCGGTGGTGCCCCAGATGAGGATCGCGACGGCCTGGAGGACGATGCCGAAGCCGATGGTGCCGATGAGCATCAGGTCGAAGTCCTTGTTCTCCAGCGGGCGCAGGACCCGCTCGATGACCAGACCGATGGCGCCGGTGACGACGATCGCCACGGCCATGGCGACGGCGAAGGGCAGTTTGGACGTCAGATAGAAGGTGGAGGCCGCGTAGGCGCCGATCATGGCGATGTCGGCGTGCGCGAAGTTGACCAGGCCCATGGTGCGGTAGACGAGGGAGAACCCCATGGCGACCAGGGCGTAGACCGCCCCCAGGCTCAAGCCCCCGACGAGTGTTTGCAGTGTCTCTTGCACGGCGTGCTCCCGTTGCCCGTTGCCGGATGCCCGATGACTACTGCTGTGCGACGAGTTTGCCGTCGCGGATGACACCGATGGTGGTCTTGGTGATGCCGACCCCGGTGGTGTCGTAGGCGAAGTCGCCGAGCAGGCCCTTGTACGCGGTGGCGCGGATGGCGTCGGCGAGGTCCTGGCCGGTGGCGGCCTTGCTGGTCTTGAGGGCGGTCAGCAGGATGTTGGCCCCGTCGTAGGCCTTGGCTCCGTGCAGTTCGGCTTCCTTGCCGTACGCGGCCTTGTAGGCGGCGGCGAACTTCTTAGAGGCGTCGCTCGTGTCGTTGCTCAGATAGGGCGAGCTGACGATGGTGCCCTCGACGGCGGCCTTGCCCGCGGTGTCGATGAAGACGGGTGTGCCCTGCGGTGCGGCGCCCGCGAAGGGTGCGGTGATGCCCAGGTCCCGGGCCTGCTTGACGATCAGGCCGGCCTCGACCTCCTCCGAGCCGATGAAGACGACCTGGGGTTTCTTCGAGCGGATCTTCGTGAGCGCGGCGCTGAAGTCCTTCTGGTCGGTGGTGACCACCTGATCGGTGGACGGCGAGACGCCGAGCCCCTTGGCGGCCTTGAGGAAGGCGTCGTGCTCGCCTGTCCCGAAGGAGCCGTTGTTGGTGATCATGGCGATCTTCTTGTAGCCCTTGTCCTTGATCAGGTACTGGGCGAGCGTCGAGTCGTAGGTGGTGCTGGTCGGTCCGTTGAGGAAGAGGTATTGGCTCTTCACGGCGACCAGGCCGTCGGACTGACCGGAGGTGATGTTGGGGATCTTCGCCTGCTGGAGCACGGGCGCCATGGCGATGGTCACCGCGCTCTCCGCCGTACCGATCATGGCGACGTACTTCTCACTGGCCAGCTTGCGCGCGATGTTGGTGCCGGCGGTCGGGTCGCCCTGGTCGTCGAAGAGCTTCAGCTGGATCTTGCGGCCGTCGATGCCGCCCTTCTTGTTCCACTCGTCGACGGCCAGTTTCGCCCCCTTGTACTCCCAGTCGCCGAGCGAACTGAGCTGCCCGCTCTGCGCGTCGACGACGGCGATCTTGATGGGGCCCGAGGATGCCTTGCTGTCACTGCTGGAGTCGCCGGGCGCGCTGCACGCGGCGAGGGCCGCGGTCAGTACGACCGCGGTGCAGACGGTGGCGCGTGTCGTGGTGAGTGGTCGTGGGATACGGCTCATGAAGGTCACCTCGTCCTGGGAGAGGGGCAGTTCAGTCGGTGAAGGACCCGCGGTAGATGTCCTTGATGTTCCAGTGGCCCGGCGTCGGCACGGGTTCGTTGACCATCGGTACGTCGATGACGGCGGGCCGGCGCCGCGCGATCGCGTCGGCGAGGGCCTTGGCCAGATCGGCAGGGGTGGCGACGGTGTATCCGTCGGCTCCGCAGGACCGGCCGAGTGCCGCGAAGTCCGGGCTGTACGGCTGTCCTTCGGCGTCCGTGAACTCGCAGCCGTAGGAACGTCCGTACGACGCGGACTGGAGGTCGGCGATGGTGCCGTGGGCCCGGTTGTTCATCACCACGAAGACGACGGGCATCCCCTGCTCGACGGCCATCGGCAGCGCGGGCAGCTGTGCGCTCATGCCGCCGTCGCCGATCAGGGCGACCACCACGCGGTCGGGCTGGGCGATCTGCACCCCGACCGCGGCGGCCGGTCCGAAGCCCATGGTCGAGGCTCCGCCCGGGGTGATGAACCGCCCGTCCGCGGGGAGTTCGTAGCACTGGGCGACGCCGTTCTTGTTCCAGCCGACGTCGGTGACGAGCACCGCGTCGTCGGGCAGCGCGTCGCGCAGGTCGGCGAGGATGCGCTGCGGACGCAGCGGGAAGTCGTCGCTGCGCCCGTCCTCGCGTGCGGTGTCGAAGACGGTCCGGCGGGCCGTGGCGATGGTCGCGCGCAGCCCCTCCCGCCGCAGGGGTTCGGGCCTGGCAGCCCGCACGGCGGCCCCGATGGCCCGTACCGCGTCACCCACGTCGGCGACGGCACCGATCTCGACGGGATAGTTGCGGCCGATCTCGGCGGGGTCGATGTCGATCTGGACGAGCCGGCTGGGCGGGAAGTTCCATGTGTACGCCGGGTCCCAGGAGCTGGCGTCGGTCTCCGCGAACCGGGTCGCCAGGGCGAGGACCACATCGGCGCCCTTGGTGTAGGCGTGCGTCGTCTCCAGGCCCCAGAAGCCGGGCATGCCGAGCAGGAGCGGATGGCTGTCGGGCAGGACGCCCTTGCCCATCAGGGAGTGGGCGAGCGGGATGTCGAGGTGCTCGGCGAGGTCCGACAGGCCCTGCCGGGCTGCCGGTTCACGCAGTCCGCCGCCGAAGTAGATCAGGGGGCGCTCGGCGCTCAGCAGCATCAGGGCGATGCGTTCGGCGGTGGCCCGGTCCAGAGCGGGGAGAGCGGAGCCCGCGGGCAGCGGGTACTTTCCCGCGTAGTCCTCGACCTGCCGGCTCCACAGGTCCATCGGTACGTTGAGGAGCACGGCCCCGGGTCGCCCGGAGGTCGCGGTCCAGAACGCCCGTTCCGTGGTGCGGGCCAGGTCGTGGACGCGGTGGACGTGCCAGGCGCGCTTGGTGAACGGGCGGTAGATCGCGGTCTGGTCGGCGTCCGCGTGGAGGTTGACCTCCTGGTGCGGGTGGCGGCCGTAGTAGTAGGAGGGGATGTCGCCGGAGATGACGATCAGCGGGATCGAGTCGAGCGCGGCGGTGGCGACGCCGGTGACCGCGTTCATCATGCCGGGGCCGACATGGGTGAGCAGAACGCCCGGTTTCCCGGAGGCGCGGGCGTAACCGTCGGCGGCGTGGGCGGCGGCCTGTTCGTGGCGGGCGATCACGAACTCGATCGAGCTGGGGCCGAGCGCGTCCAGCAGGGCGATGTTGGTGTGGCCGCAGGTGCCGAAGACGAACTCGACTCCGTATGACTCCAGTTGGCCGACCAGGGCTTCGGCGGCGGTGACGGTCATGCGCCGGTTCCTTCGTCCACGGTGCTCGCGTCGCCCCAGACGGACAGGCCGCGGAGCATGAGGGTCTTGACGACCGTGTAGTCGTCGATCATCGAACGGGGGGTCTCACGGCCGAAGCCGGAGTCCTTGACTCCGCCGAACGGCACATGATCGAGGCGGTAGTTGGAGCTGCCGCCCGCGATCAACGCACCGGTCTGCAACTCGCGCCAGGCGGTGATGATGCGACCCATGTCGCGGGTGAACAGGCCCGCCTGGAGGCCATAGCGGCTGGCGTTGCACGCGTCGATGACCGCGTCGAAGTCGTCGTAGGGGAGCACCGCGACCAGCGCTCCGAAGACCTCGTGGACGACGACCGAGGCGGACTCGGGGGGCCCGGCGACGATGGTGGGGGCGGCGGTGGCGCCGTTGCGGGTGCCGCCGCGCAGCACGCGGGCGCCGGAGGCGGCGGCCTCGGCGGACCAGCTCACCACGCGTTCGGCGGCGGCGTCGTCGACCATCGACCCCACGTCGGTGGCCGGGTCGAGCGGGTCGCCGACCGTGAGGGTGTCGACGGCGGCGGCGAACGCGTCCAGGAAGGCGTCGTAGCGGGAGCTGTGCACGTAGACGCGTTGGACGGAGATGCAGCTCTGGCCGGAGTTGCTGTATCCGGTGCGGGCGCACTCCTTGGCGGCCTGCGTGATGTCGGCGTCCTCGCAGACGATCGTGGCGGCGTTCCCGCCGAGTTCGAGAACGAGGCGCTTGGCCCCGGCGGCGCGTGCCACGGCCCGGCCGGTCTCCGCGCTGCCGGTGAAGCTGATGACGGCGACCTCGTCGGCCGCGCACAACAGGGTGCCGACATCGCCGCCGCCGTGCAGCAACTGCACGGCCTGCGCGGGCATTCCGGACTCCAGCAGGAGCGCAACGATCGCGGCGGTGGCGGCCGGGGCCTGGGGCGGGGCCTTGACGATGGTGGTGTTGCCCGCGGCGAAGGAGGCGCCGAGTTTGTGGGCGAGCAGGTTGGCGGGCGCGTTGAACGGCGTGATGGCCAGGGCGACTCCGACCGGCGCGCGATAGGTGAGGGCGGTGTTGCCGATGCCGCGTGCCCAGCCCGCGACGGGCAGGTTCTCGCCGCCGATGTGCCGGGCTTCGGAGGCGCAGACCGCGAAGGTGTCGGCCACCCGGTCGATCTCCCCGCGCCCGTCCTTGACCGGCTTGCCCAGCTCCAGGGCGAGCAGTCGGGCCAGTTCCTCGCGGTGGGCCGAGGCGGCGCGGGATGCCCGGTCCAGGATGTCGGCGCGGGCGGCGGGGGCGAGCCTGGCCACGGCACGGGCCGAGGAGCGGGCGTAGGCGAGGGCGCGGGACACCTCCTCCTCGGTCGCGAGGGTCGTACGGCTGACAACTCGGCGCAGATACGGGCCCGTTCGGGAGGCGACGGGACCGTCGCCACCCCACCGGCCCGCGATGTACGGGGGCGCCTCGACCACCGCCGCGTCCGCGCCGGCCTTGAGGAGTGAATCCAGCATGAGACCTCCGAGAAACCGCTCAGTGGTACCGGTGGACTGCTCTGTGGGTCGGCGTGTAACGTACGGGCGCCAACTCGCGGTGGCAAGAGGACAGTTCGAGGAAGTTTCCGAGGGCGGTCCGTGGGGACGGCCCGGCACGGAGGGAGAAGTCACGTGGACGGGACCGAGCAGGAGCAGGCGGCCGAGGCGACCGGGGTGCGCAGTGTGCGCAGGGCACTGGACATCCTGGGGCTGCTGACCGAGGATCGGCCGACGGTCACGCTGCGGGAGATCGTCGACGCCACCGGCCTGGCCAAGACCACGGCGGTCCGCCTGGTGCAGACCCTGGAACAGTGCGGTCTGCTCTGGGACACCCCGGCCGGCTACACCGCGGGCCCCGGCCTGTGGCGCTGGGCCCACCTCGCTCACACCAGTTGGGAACTGCCGCGCGAGACCCGCAAGTTGATGCGCGAGCTGGCCGAGGAACAGCAGGAGACGGTCAACCTCTTCATGCTCCGCGGCCTGGCCCGTGTCTGTGTCGCGCAGCAGGAGAGCCCTCAGCCGCTGCGCCATGTGGTGCGGGTCGGCGACGAACTCCCGCTGTGGGCGGGCGCCTCGTCGAAGATCCTGCTGCGTACGGCCCCGGACAGTCTGCTGCGGCGGATCGCACTGCACTCACCGCACGGCGAGGGGCACGCCCGGCAGTTGCGGGTGTGGGCGGACATGGCGGCGGAGCGTGGCTTCGCTGTCAGCCGGGGTGAACGCGACGAGGGGCTGACGGCCGTGGCCGTGCCGGTCGTCGGGCGTACCGGGGCCGTGGTCGCTGCGCTGTCGCTCAGCGGCCCCAGCCACCGCTTCCCCGAGGCCGTCGTGCAGCAGTTCGCCGAAGCGCTCACCGCCGTCTCCCGGCAGATGTCGGAGCAGGGGTTCGACCATCCGCTCAGTCCGACGAAATAGACCTCGTGTGAATCCATCGCAGAAACCTCAGAAGGAGCCGGTGCATGACCGAACGACCGCTCTCAGGAATCCGCGTACTCGATCTCACCAATGTGCTCGCAGGACCGTACTGCAGTTACCACCTCATGCTGCTCGGCGCCGAGGTCGTCAAGGTCGAACAGCCGGGCAGAGGCGATCTCGCCCGCAGCCTCGGTCCCGACCCGGAACTCAACCGTGCCGGCATCGGCGCCTCCTTCCTCGCCCAGAACGCCGGCAAGAAATCCCTCGCCCTCGATCTCAAGGACCCCGCCGACCGGACCGACTTCGAGGATCTGGTCCGCGGTGCGGACGTGCTCCTGGACAACTTCCGCGCCGGGGTACTGGCCCGGATGGGCTACGGCGCCACCCGGCTCGGTGAACTCAACCCGCGTCTGGTCAGCTGTGCGATCACGGGCTTCGGGCAGTCCGGGCCGATGAGCACCGCACCCGCCTATGACCAGATCATCCAGGGACTGTCCGGGATGATGAGCATCACCGGCACCACCGACACCGCGCCGCTGAGGGTGGGCTTCCCGGTCTGCGACTCGCTCGGCGGGCTCGGCGCGGCCCTCGCGATCAGCGCGGCGCTCCTCGGGCGGGAGCGGACCGGGCAGGGCGTACGGCTGGACGTCTCGATGCTGGAGGTCTCCCTCTCGGCGATGGGCTGGGCCGTCTCCAACTACCTGGTCAGCGGGGTGGATCCGGAGCCGATGGGCGACCAGAACGCCACCGCCGCACCGTCGGGAACCTTCGAGACCGCGGACGGCGGACTGAACATCGCGGCCAACCGGCAGGAGCAGTTCGTCACGCTCTGCCGACTCGCCGGGCTGCCAGGGCTGGTCGACGATCCGCGGTTCGCCGAACGGGAAGCACGCAAGCTGCACCGCGCCGAGCTCAACACCGAACTCAACGCGGCACTGCGCCGAAAGACCGCCCTGGAGTGGGAGGGGATCCTGTCCTCGGCCGGGGTCCCGGCGGCCCGGGTCCTGACGGTCCCCGAGGCCGTGGAGCTCGAACAGCTCGCGCACCGCGGCTTCTTCACCGACCTGCCCTACCCCGACGGCTCGGACCGCACCCTGCGGGTCAGCGGCAACGGCATCCTCGTGGACGGCGAGCCCCTCCCCCCGACCTCCCCACCGCCACTGCTCGACCAGCACGGCGAGGAACGCGCCACGCTCATCGCCCGCTGGCGGGCACACGGCCGTACGGCCGCCGAAGCGCCGGCCTCATGACCACCGGGCCGCAGGACGGCCTGGTCGCCCAGTGGTGGGCCACCGCCGTCAGCCGGATCGAACCCGGCATCATCGAGCTGCGCGAGCACCCCGTCCAGGACCTGATCGGCCACGCGACCTTCGTCGAGATGATCTGGCTGCTGCTCCGAGGCGAACTCCCCCTCCCCGAACAGGCGAAGCTGCTGGAAGCGGCTCTGGTGGCGGGCGTCGACCACGGCCCGCAGGCGCCCTCGATCGCCGCCGCCCGGATGGCCGCCACCTGCGGCGTCGGTCTCAACAGCGCGGTGGCCACCGGAGTGAACATGCTGGGCGACGTGCACGGCGGAGCCGGCCAGCAGTGCGTGGAACTGCTCGACGAGATCACCCAACAGCACGACCAGGACGGCGAGTTCGAACACACCGTGGCCGAGGTCGTCGGCGAGTGGCAGGCCAGGTCGCGCTATCTGCCCGGTTTCGGTCACCGCTTCCACCCCCGTGACCCGCGCCGCGATCCCCTGCTCGCCCTGGTGGACCGTGCCGTGGCGGACGGGCTCGTCGAGGGCGCGCATCTGCGGGCGGCCCGCGCGGTCGAGACGTATCTCAATCGCGGGCGGGCGGGAAAGAAGCCCGTGCCCATGAACATCGACGGTGCCACCGCCGTCATCTACGCCGAGCTGGGCTTCGCCGCGCCACTGGCCCGTGGCCTCTTCGTGCTCAGCCGCAGCGTCGGCATCCTCGCGCACGCCTGGGAGGAGAGCGGGCAGGGCCGACGCAACAAGAGCCCCATGCCGCCCTCGATGGTCCCGGTCCACCTGGCGGTACCAACTCCGCGCGTCTAGCCCCTGGTTGGCTCTCGCTCCACGAAAACCTTTTGTCGCATGTCTTGTCACGCGCGTACGTCGTCCCTAACGTGACGCTCCATCACGCAAACCCATTGTGCGGGTCAAACGAGCCATCTAGTGGACCTTGATCGAATCGAGGGAACTCAACGATGGAAAGACGCTCCTTCCTCCTGACGGCCGCGGCGGGCAGCGCGGCCACGGTGTCCGCCCTGACCTCCACGGCCGAGGCCTCCTCCGGCTCCCCCGGACTGGCGCTCCCCGTACCACCGCAGTCCGCCGCACTCGGCACCACGGGGTCCAACTGGCCCAAGGTGGGCGGCAATTACGGCAACCAGAACCACTCCACGCTCCGCGGCCTCACCCCGCAGAACGTCAGGAAGCTCGGCGGTGCCTGGCACGTCAACCTGGAGGGCGGTTCGACCTCCGCGTACCAGCAGTGCACGATCGTCGTCCAGGACGGCGTCCTGTACGTCGAGACCACCCAGCAGAACGTCTTCGCCGTCAACGGCCGTACGGGCGAGGTGATATGGAAGACGAACCTCGGCACCGAGACCACCAACATGCGCGGCGTCGCCGTCGCCGAGGGCAAGGTCTTCACCATCTCGGGCGCCAACATCGTCTACGCCCTCGACCGGAAGACCGGTGCGATCGTCTGGCAGAAGCCGCTCATCGTGGAGGACAACGGCGGCGACGACGGCTGCAGCAACGACAGCGGCCAGTGCGGCGGCAACAGCGGCGGACTCGCGGGCGCGGTCGTCCACTTCGACGGCCTGATCTACGTCGGCACCGAGGGCTCGACGGCCGGCGCGCGCGGCCGGGGCTACGCGCTCGACACGAAGACCGGTGACGTCGTGTGGACCTTCTGGGGCCCGCCCGGTCCGGGCGAGTTCGGGCACGACACCTGGGAGGGCGACTCCTGGAAGACCGGCGGCGCGGTCCCCTGGATCCACCCGGCCGTCGACCCCGAACTCGGCCTGGTCTACTGGACGTTCGGCAACCCGTACCCCCGCACCGACGGCTCCTCGCGCGGCGGCGACAACCTCTTCGCCAACTCGATCGTCGCCATCGACGCCAAGACCGGCGAGCGGCGCTGGCACTTCCAGTCCGTCCACCACGACATCTGGGACGCCGACAACGTCATGGCACCGGTCCTGGCCGACCTCCTCGTCGACGGCAGGCGGCGCAAGGTCGTCGTCTACGGCTCCAAGACCTGCTGGTTCTACATCCTCGACCGGCGCACCGGCGAGGCCGTCCACGGCATGGAGGAGCGCGCGGTCCCCCAGCAGGCCGACCACAAGACCTCGCCCACGCAGCCGTTCCCGGGGGGCGAGCCGTTCACGGACCCGTTCCCGCGCCTCGACAAGACGACCCGTCCGGTGCCGTTCTACCCGGCCGGCGGCCTCTACTCGGTCTTCTGGGACCGGGCCACGATCATCTTCCCGGGCGCGGGCGGCGGTGGGGACTGGGGGTTCCCGTCCTTCAGCCCGAAGACCGGATACGTCTACATCGGCTACGGCCTGGTCAACTCCTCCTACTCCAACACGCACGGCGGCCGGGTCAACACCGCCCGCCCGCTCGGGGAGTTGTTCGGCGGCGGGCTGGTCGCCATGGACCCGCGAACCAACACGGTCGCCTGGCGCAAGGAGGGCGACTGGTCGCTCGCGCACGGCAACGGCATCCTCACCACCGCGGGCCGGCTGCTCTTCCAGGGCCGCCCGGACGGCGTCCTCGAAGCGATGGACGACACCAGCGGCGCGACCCTGTGGACCTGGCAGTGCGGCGCCGGCGTGAACACCATCCCCGTCTCCTACGAGATCGACGGAGAGCAGTACGTGGCCGTGCTCGCCGGAGGCAACGGGCTGCCCTTCCCCGACATCCCCAAGGGCGACCACCTGTGGGCGTTCAAACTCGGCGGCAAGGTCGCACCGGCCCCAGCGCCCACCCCGCCCTCCCGCCGCAACCAGATCCGCGTCGCCGCCGTGACCGGTGCGACGGCGCACAACACGGTCACACTCGGCCGCGTCTGGAGCACCGGAACCAGCTCTCCCGGAACCAGCGAGAACACGGTCGCCCAGAACGCCATGGCGCCCCAGTACCTCACCGTCCCCGTCGGCACCGAGGTCACCTTCGCCAACCCCGCCGACAACAAGCAGGCACACGGAGCGGCGGCGTTCTTCGACGCCGAGTTCGACACCGGCCTGCTGATGCCGGGCCAGTCGTACGCGCACACCTTCGCCAAGGCCGGCGAGTACTTCTACAACGACCCGGCCTTCCCCCAGTCCACCGGCAAGATCGTCGTCCAGTGAGAGGGCAGAGTGTCATGACGCCAAGGACCCGCACCCCGCTGTCCATAGCGCTGGCCGTCGCGCTCGTCGCCCTGGCCGCGTTCTTCGGCGGCCGCTACCAGGCCGCCGCCCAGTCACGGGCCGCCGGCGCACAGGAACTCGGCGACCCCGACTACGGCGTCTGCCGCGGCACCAGCCCCAAGTGCTACCACGACTGGGGCAACTTCACCCCGGCGACGGACGGCTACAAGGTGCTGCTCTACACCCGCACCGCCGGCCCCCGGCACGCCAACCTCGGCCCCGCGCTCGGCACCGGTCTGGACCCGGCGCTCACCGCCGCCAACGTCGTACAGAACGCGGTCGTCAAGCTCGGCCAGGACAACGGCTTCACCGTCGACTGGACCGAGGACGTCACCCAACTCGCCAGCCCGGCACAGCTGTTCAGGTACAACGCGGTCATCTTCTACTCCACCAGCCGGGACACCCTCGACGACTCCGCGCAGACCTCCCTGCGCCAGTACATCCGAGGCGGCGGAGGCTTCGTCGGCATCCACAACGCGTTCGGTACGGAATACAACTGGCCTTGGTACGAAGGCCTGTTGGGCGGAGCCAACTACTACGACCACGGCCCCGAGCAAGCCGGTACCGTCGTCACCCAGGACCGCCACGACTCCTCCACCGAGGGTCTCCCGGCCCGCTGGAGCTTTACCGACGAGTGGTACAACCTCGTCCCCGCCCCCTCCAGGGTCCGCCTCCTCGCCACCGTCGACGAGTCCACCCTGCCCAAGGGCGTCACCGGCGGCATGGGCCATCCCGGACACGGCAAGGTCCACCCGGTGGCCTGGTGCCAGTACTACGACGGCGGACGGGCCTGGCTCACCACCCTCGGCCACGATGCCAAGGACTTCACCTCCGACGGCTCCTTCCCCGGCGCCGAGCAGTACCAGAAGCTCATCCTCGGCGGCATCGAGTCAGCGATGGGCAAGACACCCTTCTGCCGGAACCGTTGAGCCCGGCCTCGACGGTCACGGAAGCGGCACCGAGCAGAGGCAGGACGGTCCGCGCTACCAGGATTACGTGGCGGCGCTCACGCGAGGTGCCGGCACACACCGGCGATCCCGGAGTCCGCATCGACGTCGCGGCGCCTCAGGACTGAGGTTCCCGACTTGCATTGGTCGTAGCGGAAGCCGATCGGGTCGGCGGCTCGGGCACGAACTCCGGTGGTACTGCTCGTTGTTGCCCCGCATAGGTCCACTCACACAGCTACCGCCGTCGACCCTGTCTCGAATCAGCGGGCCGCATCGCTGAGGATCGAGGCAAGCCTGGCGGAGTACCGGCGGCTCCTGGCCCGGGATCGCCGCCGGCCGCAGCGCAAGCAGGTGGTGGAGAACGCCAACGGGCTCGGCCGCCACCTGGCCAAGTGGCTCGTCGCCCGCGGCGGCAGCCGCAAGAACGACCAGATCGACCCCGGCCAGGTGAAAGAGCCTGGTCAGAGCACCAGTGGTAGGTACGCCGCGCCCTACACGCTGTAAGGTGAGCGCCATGGCTGGCAGAGACCCCCAGGTCCGGGCGGAGCGGCGCAGCGCCGGTGAACTGGAGAGCGAGGTCCTCGCCTCGTTGTGGGCGACCGACCGACCGCTGACTCCGGCCGAGATCCATGCCCAGATCGACGGCCCTCTCGCCTACAACACCGTGCACACGATCCTCAAGCGCCTCTACGACAAGGGGCTCGTCCTGCGCGACGCGGACGGGCGGCGCGGTTCCTATCGGCCGGCGAAGAACGCCGCCGAGTTGACCGCCGAGGCGATGCACGAGGCGCTGGACCGGGGGCCGGATCCGATCGGCGCGCTGCAGCAGTTCGTGAGCGGTCTCAGTCCCGAGGAGGAGAGGGCGCTGCGCGAGTTGCTGGCCGGAGGCACGGGATGAGGTTCGACGTCCACGCCCCCCTCGCCGACCAGGGTGCTCAACTAGGCGCAGGCGGCTGGGTGTTCGAGCGAGACACGGCAGAACACGCCGGTCGTCAGCGGCCGCGGGGCTTGCCGCGCTTGGTTCCCTTGGCCCCGCCGGAGGAGCCGCGGGGGTTCTTGCCGGTGTTTCCGGTCCTGCCGGTCGATTTTCCGGCGGCGGGTTTGCGGCGGGCGGGGGTCTCGGTGCGCTTCGCCTTCGTCTTCGGCTGAGGGGGCGTCGGGGTGCGGCCCCGCGTGCTGTTGACCGTGCGGCCGCGGACGATGCCGATGAAGTCCTCGACCAGTTCGGTGGTCGCGTCCTCGGGCCAGGAGAGGGCGACGTCCGACCGGGGGGCGTCGACGACGGTCCGGTAGGTGAGGTCCTTGCGGTGGTGCAGCCGGGCCAGGGACTGGGGGACGTAGAGGATGCCGATGCCCGACGCCACATGCTCGACGGCGTCCTCGGTGGTCGCGGGACGCTCGAACGCGGGCTCCCCCGGCGGCTGTTCCCAGTCGAGGACGTCGTCGAGGGGGTGGAGGACCACCTCGTCGGCGAGCTCGTCGAGGGACACCTCTTCGGCCGCGGTCACGACGTGGTCCTTGGGGGCCACGACCACGGTCGCCTCGGTGTAGAGGGGGATCGCGCTGAGGACCTCACGGTCGACCGGGAGCCGGACGAGTCCGGCGTCGGCGTCGCCGCGTCGCAGCACATCGGGTGCCTCGGCGGCCGTGACCGGTACGAGGACGAGGGGGACGTCAGGCAGGCGCTCGTTCCAGATCCGCACCCACTTGGCGGGCGTCACCCCGGGGACGTACGCAAGCCGGAACGTGGGGGATGCTTCCGAGCCTGTCACCCCGCAAGGTTACCCGCCGTGGTCGGAGGCCTCGAACGCGGTCGATACTCTTGACGGTATGAAGTCGCACCAGACCACCCAGACCATGAAGCCCGCCACGGCGGCGAAGAAGCTGGGTGTGTACCTAGAGGCCACCCCCGCCGAGTTCCAGAAGGCCGAGGTCTCCCGCGCCGAGCTGAACGAGCTGCAGGCCAATCCGCCCGAGTGGCTGCGCGAGCTGCGCGCCAACGGCCCGCACCCGCGCCCGGTCGTCGCGGCCAAGCTCGGCGTCTCCATCGCCGGTCTCGCCCGCGGCGGGGTCACCGAGCCCCTCACCACCGAGCAGATCGAGGCGCTGAAGACGGCCGGCCCCGAGTGGCTGGAGAAGGAGCGCGCCACCCAGGCCGAGGTCCGCAAGGAAGCCGAGCGGATCAAGAACAAGAAGAACGCCGAGAACGACTGACGGCCTCGGTACCCGGGGAGACGCGCACGGTGACGGACGGCCCCGCCGGCACGGGAAAACCCCCGACGATGTACCGGAAGGTCGCGGCCGACCTCGGCCGCGAGATCGGCGAGGGCCGCTACGGCTCCGGCGGACGGCTGCCCGCCGAGGGCGAGCTCGGCGAACGGTACGGCGTCTCCCGGGGCACGGTCCGCCAGGCGATGGCACTCCTGCGTACCGAGGGCCTGATCGCCTCACGGCGCGGCACCCGCCGGGTCGTGATCGGCACGCCTCGCCCGCAGAGCTTCGGCGAACTCCTCAGCTTCACCCGCTGGGCCCGCTCGACTTCACCCGCTGGGCCCGCTCGACCGGCGAGGAACCCGGCGGCCGGACCGTCTCTGTGGAGACCCGCCCCGCCGACGCGACCGAGCGGGACCAACTGCGCCTGCCCGCAGGGTCGGAGATCTACGAGGTACGACGACTGCGCACCCTCTCGGGGCGCCCGGTGATGACCGAGCGGACCGTATACCCGTCCGCCGTGGGCGAGTTGATCACCGAGCTGCCGCCGGGCACGGTGTCGCACACCGTGGCCCTGGAGGAGTCGGGCGTGCTGATCGCGGACGCCCAGCACACCATCGACCTGTGCCGGGCCGGCGAGGAGGACGCCCGGCTGCTCGGCTGCCGACCCGGCGACCCGCTGTTGCGCGAGCGCCGGTGCAGCACGGATCCGGCGGGCACGCCGGTCGAATGGTCCGAGGACCGGTACCTCCCGGAGACCGTGGCCTTCACCGTCCACAGCTCGGCCGCCTCCGGCTCCCTGGCCCGCCGCCCGGCCGACGACGCCTGAGCCAGTCCTCTGCCAGTCCTCTGCCAGTCCCTGTTCAGTCCTTCCGCAGCAGGGCCGTGAGCAGCGGGCGGAAGTGCGCGAAGTCCGGCGTCGGTGCCTCGGGGTCTTCGTCGTCCCAGCGGCGCACCGCGACCCCGTCGGCCGCGGAGGGATTCGCCTCGTACGCGGTGACCTCAGCCGGAGACATCGGACCACCCTGCACCTCCAGCGTGCACACCGAGGCCTCGAAGGGCCGACCGAAGTAACCCGGCTCGACCCCCCACAGATACCGCTTGGCCGCCACGTGCAGCCGGATCGGCTCGGTGACCTCGGGGCCGAACCACTCGGCCAGCCGGCCCGCCCCGGTGTGGCAGTGCCGGTTTGTCGGTACCCTCCCTCAACTCCTCACCGCTGACCGGCCCGTGGAAGTGCCCGAGGTCGTGCAGCAGCGCGGTGGCGACCAGTGCGTCGGGCGCACCCGCCTCCTCGGCACGCGCCGCCGCCTGGAGCATCTGCTGCGCCATCGTGACCTCCCCTCCCCCAGGTAGGCGCTCGCACCCTCGCCCGCGAAGAGTTCGGCCAGTTCGTCCACGAACTCCCCTGCGGTTACGGCCCGTTCGCGACGCAGTACGGCCAAGGTGCCGGCCAGTGCGTCGATGTCGGCGTAGGTGCCGTGGAGGTGACGGGCGTCGCTCGACTCGAAGGCCGTCCGCGCGTGCAGCAGCCGGACGTTGTCGAAGATCAGGCAGTCGCCGGGCAACAGCCGGAGTTCGGGGCGCAGGGTGATCTCGGCGAAGGTGCGGTAGGCCCGGTAGAAGGCATCCAGTTCGTCGGCAGGCAGCAACAGGGTGCCGATGGAACGGTTGTTGAAGCGCACCTCGCGGATCCGACCGCGCCCGCCCACGTCGATCAACGGCCGCTCGGCGGCCAACACGGTCTGCGCATCGCAGGGTGGGCACCGGGTCGCGGTACGGATTGTCGGTGTGCGGGGTGATCCGAGCGCCGGTGAAGGCGAGGTTGTTGGGTCCGGTTCGACCCGTACGTCGAAGAGCCGCCCGTAGTCGGTCTCACGGACATACCCGAAGGTCTCCGCGACCGCCAGCACCTGCCCCTCGCGGCACGGCACATCACGCAGGAGGGCGAAGCCGAGCCCGAGAACCGACTCCAGCACCCGTGCCTTGACCACCGGGTCGGCCAGGCACTCCGCCCAATCCGCCTCGGGGAGAAAGCCGTTCAGGTCGGCGACGGCCCACAGGGTCTTGCCGTTCTCACCACGCCGGTCCCCGGAACCGTCCCCGCCGGCGGGCCGGTTGGCGGTCAGCCACTGCGCGGAGTACGCGGACCGGTGCCCGTCGGGCGCCCAGTCGACCTCGACACCGTCGGCGGTCCGCCGTACGGCGTCCAACGCGAGGCCGGTGGGCAGCTCGGTGATCTGGAACAGCTTCTGCCCGTTGCGGGGGTCGCGAGATGACACTCCGGCCACCCGCTGATGAACGAGACGAGCGACCGCGTCAGCGCGACAGGCGCAGACCCGCGATGAAGACGTCGACCAGCCGGAGCGCGTCGTAGCGCTCATCACCCTCCGCGCCGACGCAGAGGTTTCCGACGCCGCGCATGATCTCGTAGGCGGTCAGGTCGGACCGGACCTCACCGGCGGCGGCGGCCGCGTCGAACAGCTCGGCACACACGGGCAGCAGGCGGTCCAGGAAGTAGCCGTGCAGCGCCTCGAAGCCGGCGGTGTCGGAGTGCAGCACCGCGGCGAGTCCGTGCTTGGTGACCAGGAAGTCGACGAAGAGATTGATCCACTCCCGCAACGCGGCGTACGGCGCGGCACTGCTCGCCAGCAGCGCGGGACCCGCTTCGGCGCAGGCCTCGACCTGGTGGCGGTAGACGGCGATGACGAGATCCGCGCGCGTCGGGAAGTGCCGGTAGATCGTGCCGAGCCCGACACCGGCCTCGCGTGCAATGTCACGCACGGGAGCGTCGACACCGGACGCGACGAAGACCTTGGCGGCGGCGTCGAGGAGGGTCTCCTTGTTGCGCCGGGCGTCGGCCCGCTTGGACTGCCCGTCCGCCTTCCCGACCCGTCCGTCCACCTTGGCCGCGCGCCCCGCGTCCGCACCGTTCTCACTCACCGCGCAACTCCTCCACCTTCACGACTTGCCAAACCGGAACCGCGTTCCGTATCGTTTCCGGAACAAGGTTCCGCTTGCCCATGATGCCAGAGCGGAGGCCGGACGACCAAGCCACGCCTGCCACCACGCGGTACGGAAGAGCGGTGCAGGAGAACGGACGCCACCATGCCCCACACACCCCGTCCCAGCTTCGGGATCATGACCGCCCCCATGCAGGTCGGCTACCACGACCTCCTCCGCGTCTGGCGCGAGGCGGACACCGTCCCGGAGATCGAGCACGCCTGGCTGTTCGACCACCTCATGCCGATCGGCGGCGACCCGGACGGCCCGGCCTTCGAGGGCTGGACGCTGCTCTCCGCGCTCGCCGCGCAGACCCGGCGACTGCGGCTCGGCGTGATGGTCACCAGCAACCGCATCCGACCTCCCGCGATACTGGCGAAGATCGCCACGACCGTCGACATCGTCTCCGGCGGACGGCTGGACTTCGGCATCGGCGTCGGCTCACGCCTCGACCATCCCCTGGCCAGGCGGGAGTACGAGGCGCACGGCCTCCCCTTCCACGACTCCGCGCACGCCGTGGCGAGCCTCGCCGAGGCCTGCACGGTGATCCGGCGGCTGTGGACCGAGGAGAAACCCTTCGACTTCCACGGCACCCACCACCACCTCACCGGAGCGTTCGGCAATCCCAAGCCCGTCCAGCGCCCCCACCCGCCGATCCTCATCGGCGGACGCGCGGCCGCGACCCTGCGCGTGGTCGCCGAACACGCCGACCTGTGGAACATCCCCGGCGGAGACATCGAGGACGCCACCCACCGCAGCGAACTCCTCGACCGCTACTGCGCCGAGATCGGCCGCGACCCCGCCACGATCACCCGCTCCATCCACCTCTCCGTCTCCTACGACCGTCCCGAGGCCACCCGCGCCGCGATCAGCGAGGCGCTCGAAGCAGGCTTCCACCACATCGTGCTCGGACTGCCCGCTCCCTACCCCGCCGGAACAGCACGCTGGGTCGCCGACGAGTTGATCCGGAAGTCGGCCTGAGCGCCCTTTCAGCCTCAGTCGTGCGGGAACGAGTGGTGCTCATGCGCGACCAGCCACCGGCCCCGCTCCTTGCGCAGGCCGAAGGTGAGCCGTAGGCGCAGAGCGGGGAATTCGGCGAACTCCTCGGGAGTGCCGCACCGGAGCAGGGCATGGGCGTACGCGACGTCCGTGCCGGCGGTGATGTCGAGGGAGTCGATGTCGAAGCAGGCGCCCTGGGCCTGCCACTCGAAGAACGGCGGCCAGGTGGCGCGGTAGGCGGCGAGGCCGTGGATGCCGGCGTGGGGCGGCGGGACGTCGTACATGACGAGGTCCTCGGCGTGGTCCGCCATGACCCGGTCGAGGTCGCCGCGGTGGACGGCCTCGGCCCAGCCGGTGATGAGGGCGCGGATCTGTGTCGCGTCGTCGGTCATGGACGGCTCCTGTTCCTGTCCCCCACTCCATGGTCTCTCTGCTCGGTCGACTCCCCGATCTTCCGCACATCATCGCCCCGGCCGGGCAACAGAGACGGATGGCACACTCTCCGTGTGCCGCTGACTCTCGACGACCTCCTCACCCGTGCCGCCGCCCTGGCCGCCCCCGGCCGACGGGCCGTTCTCGGGATCACCGGCAGCCCCGGCGCGGGCAAGACGACCCTCGCCGAGCACCTGGTGCGGACGCTGAACGGGAGCAGCGCGGAACCGTGGGTCGCGCACGTTCCCATGGAC
Organism: Streptomyces sp. P5F9; assembly: GCF_057961495.1. Lineage (NCBI taxonomy): Bacteria > Bacillati > Actinomycetota > Actinomycetes > Kitasatosporales > Streptomycetaceae > Streptomyces > Streptomyces sp. P5F9. The sequence goes on from NZ_JBXVPZ010000022.1 coordinate 24,090, forward strand.
GGCTTCCACCTCGCCGACGTCGAACTGGACCGCCTCGGCCGCCGCGCCCGCAAGGGCGCGCCCGACACCTTCGACGCGGCCGGTTACGCGGCGCTGCTACGGCGGTTGCGCGAGGAGACCGACGAGGTGGTGTACGCGCCGGGCTTCGAGCGGGTGCTGGAGCAGCCGATCGCCGGCGCGATCCCGGTACTGCCCACCGCCCGGCTGGTGGTGACGGAGGGCAACTACCTTCTGCTGGAGGCGGGTTCATGGGCGCGGGTACGGCCGTGTCTGGACGAGGTGTGGTTCTGCGAGGTCGACGAGGACGAGCGCGTCCGCCGACTCGTAGCCCGGCACGAGGAGTTCGGCAAGGATCACGAGACCGCGGTGGCCTGGGTGTCGGGCACCGACCAGCGCAACGCCGACCTGGTGGCGGCGACCCGGGACCGGGCGGACCTGGTCGTGCCGGTCGGCGCACTGCCCGCGCCGGAGCGGAACTCGGCGGCGCGGGCAGGCAGTTGAGGACGCTCAGGCCCGCAGGCTGAGCTCCGGCTCGGCGTCGGCATCGCCCGCCGGGTCGCCGATCACCGCGGTGAAGGCCTCTGTACGCACGGTCAGGCCGTCCTCGCCGGTCTCGAAGGCGGGCGAGAACTCCCCTGCCCCGGGTCCGTACCGTACGGCGAACACGTGCAGGTTCTCCGGGGCTCCCGGTGCCGGGTCGGCCTCCAGTGCGGTGGAGCTGACCAGGTGGCGCCAGCCTTCATCGGGGTTGCCGTAGCCACGGGGGTCGGCGGCGAGGGCGAACGCGGCCTGTTCCTGGGTGAGTTCGGAGCGGGCGTCGAAGTGGTCGGCGGCCTGGCCGGTCGGGTGGGTGAGGCGCAGGGCGCCCGCGGAGGTGACGTCGCCCTCCGCCGTCCTGCGCACCCGGTCGCCGTCGTCCGCCGCGTAGGGCAGCCCGGCGAGCAAGTACGGGGCTCCGTCGAGGCGTTCGAGGGCCACCGTCGTCCAGAGATGCGTGCCGTCCGTGACGTACAGGGACTGGACGTGCCGCAGAATGTGGTCGCGGCCGACGACCGGCTTGGTGACCAACTTGGCGGTCAGGCCGTCGACTTGGACGTCCCGGACCCGCACCTCGCCCATCGGGCGGCACAGCAGGAAGCCGTCGACGACCGGGCCGAAGCCGTGCTGCCGGTTCACGGCCGCGGGCAGGTAGTAGGTGCCGTCCGCCTCGACGAGTGACGGGGTCATCTTGCTGTCGAAGGCCACCGAGACGGTTCCCGACCGGAGTTGATGCCGGGCGGCGGTCGTGGAGGGTGTCCGGTGCCAGCGCGTGCTGTCCTGGATCTGCCAGACCAGCATCCACGCGAAGTGACCGTCCACTCCCCCGTCCGGCTTGGCCGCGTGCCTGCCCCAGCGGCTGTCGCCCCGGTAGCGGCCGATGTCGGACCCGATACGGCTGCCGAAGTAGCGCAGGCCGAGGACCGATTCGAAGCCGGAGTGCTGTTCGCTGTACCGCGGGCCGCCGTTGTCGAAGCCGCCGCTGGTGAGGCGGGCGTCGATGTAGCGGGCCAGCGCCTCCCCGTCCTCGGCGAAGATGTCCTCGCCGCTGACGATGTGGGCCTGCGCGAGGAACGACAGGGAGATCGGGCCGTAGTTGTTGTCGTACGCGCCGCCGTGCTCTGGCGGGAGGAGGGCGCCGCGGTCGCTCACACGGTGGGCGCGGATCTCGTCGCCGTACACACGGAGTGCGCGGGTGCGGACCGACTCCCCTTCTTCCGGAGGGAGATGGCGGGCCAGCATCAGACCGCCGACGACGCAGCCGATGGCCTGGTTACCGGCTTCCTGCGGGTTGAAGAAGGTCGCCTCGGTGAGCCGGCGCCAGTAGCCGTGCGCCAACTCGACCAGGGCGGTGCGCTGTTCGTCGTCGACGAGGCCGCCCGTCGCGTCGAGGATGTTGACCGCCTGGAGCAGCGCCCACGCCGTGCTCGGCCAGTCGCCGACGGGGTGCGCGCCCGCTTCCAGGACGTAACGGGCGTACGGGAAACCGGAGTTGCGGACCTTCAGGTTCGGGTAGCCGGGGTTGTCCTCGGTGTAGACGCGCTCCCGGAGGTGGAAGGCGAGGCTGCGCCGTACCGCCTCCGGCAGTCGCGGGTCCTTGCCGCGCTGCCATGCGAAGGCCAGCAGGGACGTCATCCCGAGCGACGTGTCCCCGATGTCGTCGTGACAGTCGGGGTGTTCGAGGTTGCCCTCCGGTGTGATGCGGCGCAGGGCCTGCTCGACGACGTCGGCGAGGACCGCGTCGTAGGCCTCCGGGGTGTCGGGGAGGTCGTGCAACGGGCCGCGCTGGTGAGGGAGTTGCATCGCGGTGGATCAGCCCTTCATGCCTGAGGTGGCCATGGCGTGGGTCGTCGGGGTCAGAGGGCGGGTGCGGGGCGGCCGGCGCGCAGTGCGACGTTCAGTGTCTGGGGGCCTTGTCCACCGAGGTAGACGCGGTTCCCGGTCGTGGCGTCGGTGCCGCCGGCCACGGTGTAGTCCTGCCCCGGGTCGTACCGTAGTACGTCGAGCCGGTCGGGTCCGGCGAGGGGTTCGCCTGCCTCGACGGTGGCCTCGACCCGGATCTCGTCGTCGCCGACGCGGTAGGTCAGCGGCCCTGTCGTCAGGCACCAGCGTCCGTCGTCGAGCGGTACGGCGCCCCCGGTAACGCCCCCGGGCCGGAAGGTCAGTTCGAGGGCCCAGGGCACCCGTGGTCCGCTGATGTCGATCCGCAGGTCGGCCCCGTCCTCCCGCAGGTCGACCTCGACCCGGGTCGTGTGGGAGACCTCGTCCTGGGGGCGGTCGGGGAAGGCCATCGCCGCGGAGAAGCGGCCCTCGTCCACCAGGCGGTAGGCGCCGTCGTCGCGCCTCCGGTCCTTCGGGAGCGGCTGGTAGTAGGCGGTTGTGAGGGTTTGGGTGAGCCGGTACCGGTTGTCGGCGAGCTGTTCCATGTCGGCGGCACGGAACGGGCCCAGGTCGAAGAACACCCGCGAGAGGCGGACCGCGTCGAGGACGGCGGCACCGGCGAACAGGCGCAGGAAGGTGGGGTTGCAGGCGAGGCCCGAGCGGATGCGCCGGTGCTCGGGCACGTCGGAGCCGCCGTACACCACGGTGTGCGCGGTGGCCGAGACGTGTGCGGCGAGGCGTGCGGTGGCGAGGTACCGGTCGCGCGGGAGCTTCTCCGCGTCCGGGGCCGGCAGGGCGCGGCACAGATCCGGGGTGAGGAGGGTCTGGGCGAGCAGGTCGGGGTCGTCGATGCCGTCGGCGGTCGCCAGGCGGGCCGCGCGGGCGAAGTCGCCCCGGCCGGTGCGGACCGCGAGCAGCCGGTAGTGCGGCAGGTAGGGCCACAGCGCGAACGAAAGCCTCTGGTCCTGGCGGCGCGAGTGGACGGTCTCCACCGTGCCGTCCGGTCTGATCAGGTCCAGGGTCGTGGCGAGGTTGCGTTCGACGGCGTCCAGCAGGTCGGTACGTCCGAGCACCTCGGCCAGCAACAGCAGCGACGGGTTGGTCACGATGGACGCGTAGACGGCACTGCGTTCCGAGTACAGGCCCTCCGTGTCGATGTCGACGCCCTCGGCGAGCCACTCCTCGACGCGGTCGAGCAGCCGGTCGTCGGGGAACGACCGGTGCAGACGGGCGAGCGCCGCGCTCAGCTCCCAGCGGTGGTTCGGGGTGTGCACGCCACCGGTCAGGAGACCGGCGGTGGCGGCGCCGGCGATCTCGGCGAGCAGGGCCGACACCTCGCCCAGTTCCGGTCCCGCGTCGGCGGCGAGGACGTACGCGTCGCACACGTCGTTCACGGTGAACGCGGAGTCGGGCGGTGACTGGACGTTGTCTCCGCCCGCGAAGAGACCGGAGGGCGTCTGCACGGCCCGCAGGGCGCGGAGGTGGGTCATCGCGGCGGCGACGGCCTGCCCGCTGCCGTGCAGCGCCGAGTCCGGGGAACGGTGGGCCGCGATCAGGGTCTTCACCCGGCGCGCCAGACCACGGTGCGGTACACCGGCGGGTTCCTCGTCGGGGCCGGCCGCCAACGGGACGGCCGACCGGTCGGCGGCGCGGGCAGCCGCGCGGACGAACTCGTGGTCGAGCGGGGTGTGCAAGGTCAGTCCTTCAGTCCGGCGTTGATGTCGGCGCTCATGACGTACCGCTGGAACACCAGGAAGATGATGATCAGCGGGATCATGGAGATGACCGAACCGCCGAGCAGCACCGACCAGTTGATGTTCTGCGCGCCGACGAGGCTCTGGATGCCGATCTGCACGGTGAACTTGTTGGGGTCGTTCAGCATCAGCAGCGGCCAGATGTAGTCGTTCCACCGCCACTGGAAGGACAGGATGGCGAGGGTCAGCATGATCGGCCGGGAGATCGGCACCATGATCCGCAGGAAGATCGACAGCTCACGGGCACCGTCGATGCGCGCGGCCTCGACGAGTTCGTCGGGGACCGTCAGGAAGAACTGGCGGAACATGAAGCATCCGGTCGCGGTGAGCACGGCCGGGAGGATGATGCCGGCGAACGAGTTGTAGAGGCCGAGGTCACGGACCACCAGGAACTCGGGGGCGAGCATGACCTCGGACGGCAGCATCGTGGTGGCGAGGATGCAGAGGAAGAAGAACTTCAGCCACCTGTTGTTGTACTTGGCCAGCGCGTACCCGGTGCAGCAGCTGACCCCCACCGTGAGGATCGTCGTGATCACGCACACGAGGGCCGTGTTGATGAAGTACTGGGAGAAGTTGGCGCTCTCCCACGCCGCCTTGTAGCCCGACACGGTGGGGTTGTGCGGAAGCACCGTCAGCGGGAGGGAGAACAGGTCTCCGGCCGGCTTGAAGGAGCTGAGGACGAACCACGCGACCGGCAGGCCGTAGAGGGCCGCCAGGATCCACAGCAGTGTCGTCGCGGGTACGGCGCGCCGGAGCCCACCGTCGCGCACGTTGCGTCGCTGCCTCTTGGAAAGGGTCCGGACGGGATTGCCCTCGACCGGACGCGGCGTGTCTGTGGTTGTCATCGGTTCTCCACCCGCCGGTTGACGATCAGCTGGATGATCGCGACGGCCATCAGGATGAGCATGAGCACGAACGACGCGGCGCTCGCGTAGCCGATCTGGCCCCGGTTGAAGCCGGTTTGATAGATGTACTGGACAAGCAGGTTGTTCGAGGTACCCGGTCCGCCGTTGTTGAGGGAGACGAACAGCGGATATTCCTTCATCGCGTTGATCGTGTTGAGCAGGATGACGATGAAGGAGGTGGGCGCGATGCTCGGCAGCGTGATGCTCCGGAACTGGCGCCAGGGGCCGGCACCGTCGAGCGAGGCCGCCTCGTAGTAGGACACCGGCACGTTCTTGATCGCCGCGATGAACAGCAGCATCGAGAAGGCCGTGCCCCACCAGGCACCCGCCATCACCACGACGCCCAGCGACAGGTCCGCGTTCGACTGCCACGCGATCGCGTGCCCGCCGAGTTTCTCGATGACGTAGTTGATCAGTCCGAAGTTCTCACCGAACAGCCACCGCCACAGGACGCCCACGACGATGGGCGAGATGAGCCACGGGATGAAGAAGACGACACGGGCCACCGACGCGCCCTTGGCCTGCTTGCTCACCACCAGGTTGGCGATGAACAGCGAGAGCACGAAGTTCAGCGGGACGACGAGCACGGTGTACAGCAGCGTCCGGGACAGCGCGTCGTAGAAAGTGGAGTCCCCGAACAGGTTCTGGTAGTTGTCCAGTCCGATGAACTGGAACGCCCCCACACCGGTGTAGTTCGTGAACGAGTAGACGAGCCCGATCACCGCCGGCCACACGAAGAACAACGCGAAGAGCACGACATTGGCCGCGATCAGGACGAGCGGCGCGAGGGTGTAGGTGCTGCGTCGCTTCCTGGGCGGCCTCACGGACACGTCCGCGGCGCTATTTGTCATCTTCCTGACTTCCGTGCTGGTGGAATGGATCGCTGTGGGCTCACGTCATGAGCCCGGCGTCACGTGGGCGACCGGGGCGGGGCGGCGGTGACCCCGCCGCCCGGCCCCACTGGCCCACGATCAGCCGCCGACCGCCGTGTTGTAGCCGTCCACGATGTTCTGCAGGGCCTTGTCGGCCGACTGCTGGCCGTTGATCGCCTTGCCGAGTTCCGTCTTGGTCGGGTCCTCGGTGAGGCTCTTGCCCTTCAGCACCCAGTTCGTCTGCGCGCTGTTGAAGTAGCCCGAGATCGGGGCGTAGAGCGGGATCTCCTCGTTGTAGAGCTTGAACGCCGCCTGCGCCGCCGCCGACTTGAAGGGGTACTTCGGGCTCAGACCGCTCTCGACGGGGAGGAACCCGGAGGTCTCGACCAGCTCGGTGTAGTTCTTCGGCTCGTACACCCAGGACATGAACTTCTGCGCGGCGGTGGCCGCGGCACCGTTGTTGTTGAAGCCGACCATCATGCCGCCGCTGTTGACGTCACTGGCCTGCACCGGCTGAGCCGGGGTCGGGACGCTCGCCCAGTCGAACTTCGTGATGCTCGACGCGAAGGCGGGCACCTGCCACACGCCGGACCAGTAGGCGACCACGTCACCGCTCTGGAACATGGCGGACGGGTCGGCGCCGCTGGTCCACACCGACTTCGGCATGGTCTTGTCGTCGTTCAGTCCGACGAAGTACTCCACGGCCTTCTTGGTCGCGGCGTCCGCCGAGAACTTGCCGGAGGAGTCCGCGTGGACGTACTTCCCGCCCATCTCGTACACCATGGCGCGGAGCCGGGACGGAGACTGGTCGAACGTCAGGGAGTACTTGGCGCCGGTCTTCTCGCGCACCTTGTTCGCCGCCGCGATGAACTCGGTCCAGGTCCAGGTCTTCGCCGGCGAGGCGGGGACGGCGACGCCGGCCTTCTCGAACAGCGACTTGTTGATGAACAGGCCGGACGCGGTGACGTCCGAGGGGATGGCCAGCACCTTCCCGGACGAGTCCTTCGCGAGGAAGTTGGAGTTGATGTTGTAGCTCTTGTTGTTCGCGATGGACTTGAGGTCGATCAGCTTGCTCGACCAGATCGGGTCCAGCGCGGGCACGTCCGCCACGTCGGGCAGCGAGTTCGCCTGCGCGGCGTTGTGCAGCTTCGTCGGGTACCCGTCGTAGGGGATGTTGACGAGCTTGACGCTGACGCCGGTTTCCTTCTTGTACTGCGCGACCAGCTTCTTCCAGCCCGCGTCCTGCCCCGGAACCGTGGAGATCCAGAACGTCAGTGACTTCGCGTTGCCGCCCGAGCCGGACCCCGACCCGCAGGCGGAGAGCAGCAGGGCACCGGACACGGCGACGGCAGCGAGGGGAACCAGGCGGCGCATGCCGCCGCGGCCGAGTCGGCTGGAGCGCCGCACACCCACAGTGGTCATCTTCGATCCCTTTTTCGTCATAGGGGACGGAGCACGGCGCCGACCGATGCGGCACGGGTGCATTTTGCAGGAAGGTCTGCTTTCCGGGGGCGCGGCCTCGCCCGGCCGCGTCGTCCACGCGGAGTGAGATCCCCGGCCGTCCTGGCCGTCACCGCACGAGCACACCCTCGTGCGGTTGCCGTACTTCGCGTACGGGCTGGGAAGCCTCACCCCAAGTCGGTGTCCCGACCGACTTAGAAAGCGCTTGTCCGGACATTGGCAGACCAAGTCGGAGGCCGTCAATCCTTCACCCCCGCACCATCGGTCACGGTTTGGACTCCTCTGGCGACCGCGAGCCGGGCCGCGCCCACCACGGTGCCGAGATCGCCGACCGTGCTGCTGACCACCTCCGTGGGCCAGCTCAGCCGCCCCAGCTCGGCCCGCACACCCGGCAGGAGCTGCGGGTCCGTGCCCGTGCTGCCCCCGAGGACGATCAGCCCCGGGTCCAGTACGGCGGCCACGGCGGCGGCCAGCCGGCCCACGTCGGCGGCGTGCCGGCCGACCAGTGCGCTCGCCGTGCCGTGTCCCTGCCGGGCGAGGGCGAAGAGCTGGTCCGCGCTGCCGGGGCACGGTTCGCCGGTGTCCGGCCACGCGGCCGCCGCCCGGCGCAGCAGCGAGCGGGCGCCCACGTACTCCTCCAGGGCCTCACGGCGCGGTTCCACGGCGTCGTCCCAGGGGTAGGGCAGCCGGGCGAGCTCACCGGCCGCGCCGTTCGCGCCGCGCAGCACCTGGCCGCCGACGACGATGCCGAGGCCGATACCGACGCCGATCCGCAGATAGCCGAAGGTCATGCGGCCCCGGGCGGCGCCCTCGTGCAGTTCGGCGAGGGCGGCGCAGTTGACGTTGTTCTCCAGGTGGACCGGCACGCCCGGTGGCAGGGCGACCGTCATGGCGTCGAACACCGGGCCCGCCTTGGCGGTCGCGGGGCGCATCCCGGCGCCCGCCCGGTCCCGCGCGGCGACGTCACCGACGGCGACGACGACGGTGCGCAGCGGGGTGCCGGCGGGCAGCGCGCCGAGCGCCTCGCGCACGGCGTCGGCGGCGTCCTCCCGGGAGCCTGTGGCCTCGGCCAGCAGGGTGCCGTCGAGGGCGCAGCCGCGCACCCGGGTGAGGGCGGGGCCGAGATCGACTGCGAGTACGGCGCCCGCGGCCGGGCCCAGACGGTATACGGCGGCGTTGCGGCCCGTGCCGCCGGAAGCGGTGCCGGAGTGGGCGGCGAGCCGGACGTTCTCCAGTTCCACCACGGCGGAGGACACCGTCGGCTTGGACAGGCCCGCAAGGGTCGCGAGCTGCGGCCGGGTCGCGCTGCCGGCTCTCGCCAGCACCGCGAACACCGCACTCGCGCTCTCGGTCAGCCGAGACGCCCGCGCCACGACGTGTTCCACACTTCCCCCAGTTCACAGGCCGCGTTCCCGGTGGGTGTCCGTGGGATGCGGCGACGGGATGTCCTGATGTCACGCGGGCCCGGGCAACGGTCCCTGTGACCGAGTTCGCGATGACTCTTGACGCACTGTACTTCGTTAGTTAACTTCCTAACGAACGTCACGGTACTCGCCTGCCGTGGTCCGTCAGAAGCCCGTCCCGGGGCTTCCCTAGTGCTTGAACTGCCGTTCCCCCGGACACGGTTCGCCCAGCCGTCGCAGCACCGCGCAACGACGAAAGAGGTTCCGTGCAGGACTTCACGCCCCTCGTGGTCGGCATCGACGTGGGTGGCACCAAGACACATGTGCGCGCATGCGCGGGCACGGACGTCGTGGCCGACCACATCCGTGCGAGCAGCGGCTGGCGGCCGCACGACCCCGCGGCCGCCGCCGACTGGCTGACCGCGCTGGTCCAGGACGCCCTGCCCGCCGACGCGCGCCCGGCCGCGGTCGCCGTGGGCGGGCACGCCTGTGAGACACCCCGCCAGTGCGCCGGGATCCGTGCCGCGCTGGAGGAACGTCTCAAGGTGCCCGTGCTGGTCGTGGGGGACGCCGAACTGCTCGTCCCCGCCGCCGGGTTGGACAAGGGGGTCGGCCTGGTCGCCGGCACCGGTTCCGTCGCGGTGGGCCTGCTCGCCGACGGCGGCCGGCTCCAAGTGGGCGGCTGGGGCGCGGTGTTGGGCGACGAGGGCGGCGCCGCCGGTCTTGTCCGCGAGGCGGCCCGCGCCGCCTGGGCCGCGCACGACCGCGGCGAGGCTCCGGACCAGCTGGCCCTGGGACTCGTCGAGGCGTTCGGGGTGGCCGAAGTGCCCGCGCTCGGCGCCGCGTTGGAAAGCGCTTCCGACGTCTCCGCCGACTGGGGCCGCCACGCCCGTGTCGTCTTCACCGCGGCCGACGCGGGCTCGCTCCTCGCGCGCGAGGTGATAGCCGAGGCCGGCCGGTCCCTCGCCGCACTCGTCGTACGGCTCGCCGAACGCGGCGTCCCCGTCGACGACGTGGTGGTCTCGGGCGGCACCGTCCTCGCCCAGCCCCTCCTGTACGACGCGCTCACCAGCGCACTCGCCGAACAGGTACCCGGAGCGCGGCCGTGGCCCATCCAAGTGCCGCCCGTCGAGGGCGCGGTGGCACTGGCCCGATCGATCCTGTGAACCGCCCGGCCCCCGTTCACCCGAGGGTCATGCGACGGACACCCAACCCCCTCCGCCGGGACACGGCTCGCCGCAAATCTTCGCACGTACGCACCAGTTGACGTATGCGCTTTCTCGCGTCGTACGGTGCACCCCGAACCACAGCCGATCGCACCACCCTCCCTGGTCGCACGACCGCGCCGGCCTCATCGGCCGGAGAACTCAAGAGAGGCTCACCCATGCCGTCACCCGCCGGGCAGCGCACGAACGCCGTTCGACCCGCCGTGAACAGACGTGGTTTCCTCAAGACCTCGCTCGGCGCCTCGGCCGGTGTGGTCGCCGCGCCCACCCTGGTCAGCTGGCTGGCCGCCGCGGACGCCAAGGCGGCCACGGCTCCGCTCGCGTTCGTCGACGACTACAAGACGAACGTCATCGCGAACCTGACGCCCGAGACCAACGCCGTGGTCCGGATCCTCGGCGGCATGGCGCAGATATGGAAGACCGGAGCCGCCTGGAACACCGGCACCCCGCTGCGCCCCGAGATCCTGCGCGCCAACGTGCGGTACTGCGTCGACCTCACCACGCACCGCACCGAGGCCCAGGCGAAGGAGGCGTTCCTCTACGACCGCCAGCACCAGAGCTACGCGATGATCGCGGGCCTGGGTCCGCTGGCCGACCTGTACAAGTCCGGTGCACTGGCGGTCACTTCGATCACCAGCGCCCCTGACGGGACGCCCGCCACCACGATCAGCGACGCCGTCCCGGCCGACGCGCCCGCCGGTTCCGCGCTCGGCGCGGGCTCGCACGACTCCGCGCTCGGCAAGGTCGCCGAACTCGTCGACACCCTGCGCGGCAACTACGCGTCGGGCAACCCGGGCAAGTACGCCTACCAGTACCCGCGTCCGTGGCGCATGAACGAGAAGAGCGAGGTCGTCGACACCGGCACGGTCGACGCGCTCGGCTACCCGGTCTACGACTCGAAGGTGGTCGTCGCGCCCCAACTCCTGCGCCAGCGCAGCACGTCACCGGTGGACGACGGCGGTTTCCCCAGCGGCCACACCAACGCCTTCCACCTGGCGGGCCTCGCCTACGCGTACGCCGTACCGGAGCGCTTCCAGGAACTGGTCACCCGCACCTTCGAGTTGAGCCACACCCGGATCATGGCCGGTATGCACTCGACGGTCGACGTGATGGGCGGCCGCATCATGGCCACGGCGCTGGCCGCCGCCACGCTCGCCGACCCGGCCAACGCGGCGCTCAAGGCGGCGGCGCGCGCGCAGGCCCTCGCCTACTTCGAGGCGAAGACCGGCACGACGGCGGACACCCTGTACGCCTACGCCCACTCGGCGACCACCGCGACCGACCCCTACGCGGACCGGACCGCCAACGCCCGTGTCGTGGAGCCCAAGTTCACCTACGTGCTCACCCGCAGCGGCCGCGACAAGCCGCTGACCGTGCCCAAGGGCGCGGAGGTGCTGCTGGAGACCCGGCTGCCGTACCTCGACGCGGCCCAGCGGCGCGAGGTGCTGCGCACCACCGCGCTGCCGTCCGGTTACGTCCTGCTCGACGGCTTCGAGCAGTGGGGCCGCCTCAACCTCTTCGCCGCGGCGGACGGTTACGGCTCCTTCGAGTCCGATGTCGTCGTCACCCTCGGCGCGACGGCCGGCGGCTTCGGCGCGGCCGACGCCTGGCGCAACGACATCGACGGCTGCGGCGGCCTGACCAAACAGGGCACCGGCACGCTGACCCTGACCGGGCACAACGCGTACACCGGCGGGACCGTGCTCAAGTCCGGTGCGCTGGTGGCCGGTTCGGCGCACGCGCTGGGCCACGGTGACGTGAGCGTGTTCGGCGGTGCGCTGCGGGTCTCCGAGTCCGTGCAGATCCACGGCGCCTACACCCAGCAGTCCGCCACGCTGGAGGTCACGCTCCGGTCGGGCCACCAGCCCGCCGTCGAGGTCACCCGGCGCGCGACCCTCGGCAGGGGCAGCACGCTGTCCCTCCGGTTCGACGCCGAGCACCCGCCGGTCGCGGGCTCCACGGTGCGGGTCCTGGGCGCGTCCTCGCTGCGCGGCCAGTTCGACACCATCGAGGTGAACTCGGACAAGCTGCGAGCCGTACCCGTGTATACGGCGGAAGGTCTGTCGGTACGACTCCTGAAGCGGTGACGCCCCTGGTGGCGGGAGCGGTGCGACAGTAGGGCCATGACCCGGCCCCGGCTCGCTCCCGCCACCGCGCGGCCGGCCTCACCACAGGGCGGATGATGGCGCGCGAACAGCACTCGGTCCTCGACCCCGACACGCTCGGCGACGGCGGTGGCGGGGACTCCCCGCCGCGCGCCGAGGGCTCGCGGTCGGCACGTCTCTACGCCGGGCTGCGGCGCCGCAGGCGGTGGCTGTTGCCCCTCCTCGTGGTGGTGCTCCTCGCGCAGATGGCCGCCGTGATGGTCACGACCGCCGTGCAGCAGACACCGACCATCGACGAGCCGGTGTATGTGGCGACGGCCACCGTCTATCTGCGTGAGCACAGCCTCGACTACAACCCCGAGCACCCTCCCCTCGGGAAGCTGGTGATCGCCGCCGGAATCGCGATCGCCGACCCTCACTTCGACGCCGACTACCAAGGCAATCAAGGGGCGTTGGGCCGCCATCTGCTGTACGAGTCGGGCAACGACCCCTGGCGGCTGATGTTCTGGGCCCGGTTGCCGGTGATCGTGCTGACCCTGCTGTTCGGGCTGGTGGTGTTCGCGTTCGCCCGTGAACTCGTGGGCCCGGCACGGGGGTTGGTGGCCCTCGCGCTGTACGCGTTCTCGCCGGATGTCATCGCGCACGGCTCGCTGGCGACGCTCGACGTGCCGGAGGCCGGCTTCCTGCTGACGTCGGTGTGGCTGCTGTGGCGGGCCAGGCGACGCCCGAAGCTGTATCTGCCGCTCGCGGGGGTGGCGCTCGGGGCCGCCGTGGCGACGAAGATGAGCGCCCTGCCCGCCGTCCCGGTCCTCATGCTCCTCGCCGTCGCCTCGGTGTGGTCCGCCCGCCGCCCGGCCGGCCGGGACGCCCGGTTGCGGACGCCGGCGCTCGGGGTCGCGGGCGCGGCCGTGGTCGCGGTGGTGACGGTCGCCGTCGTCTGGGTGTCGTATCTCGTCGTCGATCCGCAGCTGCGGTTCACGTCCACGGAACCGGTGCCCGTCATCGACGGCCTGCGCGGGCAGTTGGTCCCCCTGATGCCGTTCCCGCGCGCGTTCCGGGACGGGATGCTCATCCAGTTCGGCATGGAGGACTACCCGTGGCAGGGCTTCCTGTTCGGGCACCTCTACACCGGGTCGCACTGGTACTACCTGCCGGTGGCCCTGCTGGTGAAGACCCCGCTCGGCATGATCGCGCTGTGGGCGACGGGTGCCGTAGCGGTCGTGGCGGTACGGCGGCTGCGGCCGGCGGCACCGTATCTCCTCGTGCCCACGGCCGTGCTGCTGGCCACGGCGATGGACGGCTCGCGGGACTTCGGCACTCGGTACGCGATCTTCGTGCCGATGTTCCTGGCGGTCGCCGCGGCCTGTGTGCCGGCGCTGCGGTCGTGGTGGCGGTGGGCTCCGCTGTCCACGGGGCTGCTGGTGGCGTTCGTCGCGGTCAGTTCGCTGCGGACGTTCCCCTTCTATCTGCCGTACTCCAACGAGGCGTTCGGCGGTCCGTCGAAGACCTATCTGCGGCTGCACGACTCCAACGTGGACTGGGGCCAGGACCTCGGCCGCCTCGCCGACCGGCTGCGCGAGCGGTACGCGGGCGAGCCGGTCTGGCTCGTCTACAAGGGCAGTGGTGTGCCGTCGTACTACGGCATCGAGTCGTCCGATCCGCGCAAGGCAGGGGTGCGCGATGTGCACGGGCTGCTGGTCGTCTCGGACACCGCGATCGACAAAGCACAAGGGAAACTGGCCGAGTTGATCGACAGCAGTCGCCCGATCGATCAAGTCGGTCATTCGATCACGATCTACCGGCGCTGATCACTCTCTGGTCACAACGCTCTGTGAGCTATGTTGAGTGGCTGTGGGAGACAAAGGAGGCGCACCGGTGCCATCGCCGCAGCAGGCACGCGCCCAGGCATCCGTGATCACCTCGGGAAAAACCGACCCGGAAGTCGGCGCGGCACCGACGTCCCAACTCAGGGAACTCTTCGACGGGCCACGGCTGTCACCGGGCCAACGGCGCATCGCCCAGTACCTGATCGAGCACATCACCGAGGCGGCGTTCCTCTCCATCACCGATCTCGCGGAGCGCGTCGGCGTCAGCCAGCCCTCGGTGACCCGGTTCGCGGCGGCGGTCGGCTTCAGCGGTTACCCGGCGCTACGGGAGCGGCTGCAGGCGATCGCTCTGCGGACCCTCGCGGGCGGCCCGTCGGCCGAGGAGAACCGGAGCAACGAACTACAGGCCGCGGTCGACGCCGAGATCGCGAACCTGGAGAACCTGCGCCGGGACTTCGCCGACCCCGACCGGCTGATCGAGGTCGGCCGCGAACTGTCGGCGTCCACCCCGCTCACCGTCCTCGGCCTGCGCATCTCCGTCTCGCTCGCCGAGTACTTCGCGTACGCGGCGCGCCGCATCCACCCCGATGTGCGGCTGGTGACCCGCGGCGGCAGCGTCGCCTACGACGCGATCCTGCAGTCCCGCGAGGCGGGCGGCACCTGGCTGCTCGCGTTCGACATGCCCCGGCACGCGCACGAGACGCTCACCACGCTCCGGGTGGCGCGCAGCGCCGGGCTCAAGGTGGCCCTCGTGACCGACCTGGCGCTCGGCGCGCTGGCCGACGAGGCCGACGTCACCTTCGCCACCGGCACCGGCTCCCGCCTGGTCTTCGACTCGTACGCGGCTCCCGGCGTGATGGCCTCCGCCCTGCTCCAGGCCATGACGGACGCCGATCCGGAGCGGACCCAGGCCCGCCTGGAGGACTACGAGCAGATCGCCGAGCAGCACCAGTTCTTCATGCGGGACTGACCCGCCGCTCCCCCGTCATAGGCAACCAAACTGGGGCGATTACGCCCTTTTCGCGCATGAATGTTTTCATACGCCTTGCAAAGCGGACGGCATATATAAATACTGCTCACGGATCGCACCCGCCCCGAGAAAGCCCGGTCCGCCCATGCGCACCTCCGCTCGACCCGCCGCGCCGGCGACACCCGCTTCCCGGAGCCCTCTCACGAGCACGCCCAGCCGCCGTCTCCTACCCGCGTCGGCGCCGGACGTGTTCGGTCGGGCATCGCCTCCGCGAGCGCCCAAGGCGGCCTCGGTCAATCCCCTGGGCCGGGGCCGCCTCACACCGTCGACCCACCCCCGCGACGCCGCACACCGGGAAGCGATGACATGCAACTGACCACCACGCGCATCAGCCAGGACTGGCCCTGTCAGGTCAAGACGCCCGGCAGCTACGACTGGGAGCGCTCGGCGGCCAAGTGGCTGCGCGAGCTGGTGCCGGCCCGCTACGCCAGCTACCCCGCGTTCATCCGCCACCCCGTGCTGCTCGCCCGCCATGCGCAGATCCAGGTCCAGCACGAGATCCGGGTGGCCCGGACCGCCCTGCAGACCGCGCGGGCCGACCTGCCCGGCATCGGCCTGCCCGAGTCGGTCATCGAGCACACCATCAAGCTGTACGCCGCCGAGGTCCTCCAGCTCCAGCACATCGCGCGCAGCGTGCGGGCCGTGACCGAGGCCCTGGTCGGGCACAGCACGGGACGCTGACCCCACCGCCGGTCGGGGTCAGTCGTCGTCACGGTGCCGCCAGTACCAGAACACGCCCATGACGAGGGCCAGCAGCAGGACTCCGGGCAGGATCAGACCAGGAACGCGGGAGCCGCTCATCGGCGTGGCCTTCGGTTCGGAACGGGCACGACACCGCCGACCTGCCGCGCCGCGCTGTCCATGATGAGGCTCTACGGCCCCATCAGCACCGAACTTTCCGCAGGTCTTGCCCCGCGTTCGGAACCCCGTTCGCCTACTGGCCGTCGTCGAGCGTCGTGCGGGACTCCAGGTCCTTGCGAGTGTCGTCGCCGTACACGCCGTTCTCGTCGCCCCGGATGCCGTACCAGAGCTGGAAGCGGGCGACCGCGGCCGTGAGCGTCGCGTCGTACTGGCCGCTGGTCGAGCCGTTCTCGTAGACGTTCGGGATGCGCAGGAGGCGCTGTTCCAGCTCCTTGACCTGGGGACCGCTGTCGCCCTCACGGAGGGTGCCGGCGCCGTCCGGGTCAGCGGTGGTAGCGCTGCTGGCCGTGGCGGACGCCACCGGAGTCGGCGTGCTGATCGGCTGGGCCGTGCTGGCCTCTCCCCTGCCCGGCAGCAGCAGGGCGCAGGCGAAGCCGACCAGCGCCGCGGCGCTCACGCCGACCACGATCGCGGCCCGGCGCAGACCCGGCCCGAAGGGACCGGTGGCCGGCAGCGGGTGCAACTCGCCGGATACGGGCGGCAGTTCCTGTGTCTCGGCCTCGGAGCCGAAGAACGGCCGGGGCACCGGCACCGATTCGAAGACGGAGGAGTCCCGGCGGGTCTCCCGCAGCAGCTCCGCGAGGTTGTCGGAGCGGCGGCGGCGCAGGACTCGGGCGGGTTCCAGGACCGGGCCGCCGGACGACGATCCCGGTTCGGGCGGTGTAGACACACTGCTCTCCTTCCGTTCCGCGCGCGCGGATGTCCGCCATCCCCCTGGAGAGATACGCGCGCACGGCCGCCGGAGTTCAGCGCGGCACGCGCTCACTCGCACCAGGACGGTGAGGCCTGGACGAACCGGTGCAGGGAGGCCTTCAACGCGGCGACGAAGGCGTCCCGCCGCGTGTCGTCGAGCGCCTCCAGGGAGAGGTAGGGGTTGAGGTCCTCCAGTTCGACCAGGAGCAGCTCGCCGTCCGGGGCGCGGCAGGCGTCGACGCGCTGGATGCCGTGGTCGACGCCGTTCCAGTCGATGAAGCGCTGCGCGAACTCCAGGTCCTCGGGGGCGGGTTCGTACGGTTCCAGCTGCCAGCGCTTCTCGGTGTCCGGGGCGTAGAGGGCGTACTGGAAGTCGTGGTCGACGAAGTAGAAGGACACCTCGTACGAGAAGTCGACGCAGGGCTGGACGAGGACGCTTCCGTCGGTCAGCGCGGGCAGGCGGTCGGCCGGGACGATCTCCAGCCCTATGGAGTCGGCGCCGAGTTTGGGCTTGACCACATAGCGGTCCGTGCGGGGCAGCCGGTCCAGGTCCTCGACGCGGTCGACGGTCGGGATGACCGGGAACCCGGCGGCGCTCAGGTCGAGGAGGTACTGCTTGCCCGCCATGTCCGCCCGGCCGGAGAGCTGGTTGTAGACACGGGCCCCGGTGCGGAGCGCGCGCTCGCGGAACGCGTCGTACTCCGCCTGGTAGCCGAGGACGGGACCGCTGTTGCGGACGACGACCGCGTCGAAGCCGGCCATCAGCGCGGCCGCGTCCAGCGGATGACACAGCGCCAGGTCGAAGTCCTCGCGCAGCCGGGAGGTCAGGTCGATGTCCTCGTCGCAGTAGCGGCGCCCGCGCGCGGGGTACGTCAGGTCAGTGACGTACAGGACGCGGGGGCGGGCGAGGGGTACGGAGGGCATGCCGGTTCTCCTTGGTCGAGAGCGTTCACCGAGAGCGTTCGCGCGGAATGATCAAAACGGTCGGCCCGTGGTCACCGGGCGAGCGTTGTGGCTCCGCAGGACGAGCGGATCCTCAACTCGGGGAGGAGTTCGACGTGTTGACGCGGGGCCGGCCGGCGTCCGCCGCCTCGCTCGGCGAGCCGTTGCAGGAGGAGCTTCGCGGCCGCCTCCCCCACCGCTCGCTTCGGTGGGGCCACGGCGGTGAGCGGTACGTCGGCGAGCGGGGCGACATCGTCGTCGTAGGCGATGAGTGCCAGGTCGTGCGGGACGCGGATGCCGCGGGCCTGGAGCCGGGGCACGAGCACGATCGCGTCCTCGTCGCTGTGCACGAGGGCGGCGGTGACTCCGCGCTCGCGGACCGCGTCGGCCAGGTAGTCCACGCTCGACTCGTAGTCGCCGTGTTCGCGGACGGACGGGGCACCCCGGGCGTCGTCGAGGCCGAGGGAGCGTACGGCCGACTCGTAGCCCGCGCTGATCTGCGCGGCGTGCGGGCCGTCCTGGAGTACCGCGGTGATCCGGTGGTGGCCGAGGGCGGCGAAGTGGCCGACGGCGACCGCGGCTCCGTGGGCGCGGTCGGTGCGGACCCGGTCGAGGGCGGCGGCGGGGTTGCCGGGCGGGGCGGAGCGTTCGACCAGGACGGTGGGTACTCCCCGGTCGAGGAGCCACTGTTCCTGGCCGCCGACGGGGACACCGCCCGGCCAACTGGGCGCGACGAGCAGCCCCTGCGCGCCGCCCGCGAGGAGGTGCCCGGCCTGGACGGCGTCCTCCGCGCCGACGTATCCGGAGACCCCGAGCACCAGTCGGCCGCCCTGCGCCCCCACGGCCTCGCGGGCACCGCGCACTATGCCGGCGAAGATCGAGGCGGTGGTGGGCACGATCATTCCGATCACGACGCCCTCCGCGGACGCGGTGGACCCGGCGGACGCGGTGGGCTCCTGTCGCGCCGCCCGCATCCCGACGGTGCTCTCACCGCCCGGCCACACCACCGCGCCGTGCAGCCGGTGCACCCGGCCCTGGCCTGCCAGTGCCTCCACGTCCCGCCTCAAGGTGACGGCGGAGACGCCGAGTTCGGCCGCGAGCTCGGCGACCCGCAGGCTGCCGCGCTCACGGACGAGTTCGAGCACCCGCTCATGGCGCTGGTCGACGTGCAGTCGCATGGGTCCCCCTGAAGGTGAAACTGGTCGCGGTCACTCTATGCCGCGGATCGTTTCGATCGTTTTGATCGCATCGGTCACTCCGGATCTTCGAGGGGACTCAGTCCCCACCCGAAGCGCACTGAGTGCCATCCGTGCCGGCCTGGTGCTACGTTCCCGTCCATGAGCTCCAAGCCGCCCATGCGGGACGCCCTGGTGGCGGCCGCCTTCCAGTTGTTCCTGGAGCGGGGCTACGAACAGACCACCATCGACGACATCGTGGCGCTGGCCGGGGTCGGTCGGCGGTCGTTCTTCCGCTACTTCCCGTCCAAGGAGGACGTGGTCTTCCCCGACCACGAACGCTGCCTGGCCGACATGACGGCCTTCCTCTCCGCCGGCGGCGACGAGCACGAACCCGTACGGCGGGTCTGCGACGCGGCCCGGCTCGTGCTGCGGATGTACAACGAGAACCCGACCTTCTCCGTGCAGCGTTACCGCCTCACCAAGAAGGTGCCGGGCCTGCGCGCGTACGAGCTGTCGGTGGTGTGGCGCTACGAACGCGCCCTCGCCGACTATCTGCGTGGGCGCTTCGCCGGGCGGCGCGACGGCACCCTGCACGCGGACGTGGTCGCGGCCGCCGTGGTCGCGGCGCACAACAACGCCCTGCGTTCCTGGCTGCGTTCGGACGGGCAGCGCGACGCTGGCGCCGAGGTGGACCACGCGCTGGGGTATGTGCAGTCCGCGTTCGGACACCCACCGGTACGGGCCGCCGACGCACACCAGGAGCAGCGCCCCGAGGACGTCGTGGTGGTCGTCTCGCGGCGCGGGGCCCCGATGTGGCGCGTGGTCCAGGAGATCGAGTCCGCCTTCGGCCGCGACTGAATCGGAGAAACCCAAGGGTACGCAGTGTCTTTACGCCTGGCACTGAGTGCCATACGCTGTGGTCGTGCACGGTGGCACGGCAAGCCGCGCACATGCGTGCCCGGCTCGGCCGCGCACGCGGGATTCCGGCCGAGCGCAGGGAGTTGACAGCGTGTACCACCACTCAGGATTCGCGACCCGTCCGGCAGTCGGCTCCCCGGCGGGCCTCCTCGATCCGCCCACCGCGGACGGGGACACCATCCTCTTCCAGCGCTGCACCTGGTGCGGGACCGCCATGTACCACCGGCTGTTGTGCCCGGTCTGTCAGGGCGGCGACCTGCGCACGGAACGCAGCGAGGGCACCGGTACGGTCCGCCATTCCACGGTCGTGCACCGCAACACCCCCGCCGCCCGTAATGTGTCGCTGATCGAGATGGCCGAGGGCTTCGTGGTGCGCGGCCGGGTCATCGGCCCGCCGATCGGCATCCACAGCGGCGACCGCGTCCGGCTGTCCACGGCCAAGGACCCGGTGCGCGGCGAGCCGGTCTTCCAGCTCCTCGACGAGCCGTACCGCGCCTGGCACTGACCCTCACCCCGATCGGCGTCGATCCACGGACCGCGTCCGAACGGCCGTAGCGCGAGGCCGAGTTCAGGCCCGGCAGACGAAGATCGGCCGAATCCTCCTCCACAGGCAACCCACAGGCTCTGCTTCTCGTCCTCCGGGGCGCGAGAGGCTCCCGTGACACACGGGGTGCCTGAGCCTGGGGTTCGAGGAGGAGAACACATTGTTCCGTGCCCGGCGAATATGGGTCACGGCCGCGACGGTGCTCGCGGTGGCGGGAGGGATGTCCGGTTCCGCGCAGGCGGCGCCACCGTCGGACGCCGGACCGTTCACGGCGACGGAGGCGGCCAACGACGGCAAGCTTCCGCCGGGTTGGCGGATCACGGGGAAGGGTTCCGCACAGCAGCTGGTCTGGCGCTCGGGCACGCGGGTGCCCATGGGGGACGCGCGCGTCGAGTTCCACGCCGGGGGCCGGCTCCTCGGCGTGCCGAGCCCGGCGAAGGACGGACGGACCTTCCGGCTCGGCCTCGGTGCCGTCGCCCCCAAGCAGCTGACGAACCTTCAAGTGCTCGCCGCAGGACAGCGGTTGGACGCCGCCGGTGACAACAGCAGCTCCGGCAAGGGCCGTTCAGAGGTCGCCGCGCAGCCCGCGGCCCCACTCCCGGCCGGCCCGATCGATCCCGGCAAGCCGGGCACGTACCGTACGACGACCGGCGGGTACACGCTCGACCCGGTCCGGCTGCCCGGGTATCCGCAGCCGATCGAGATGCGGGCCGTCGTGGTCGCGCCGAAGGGCGCCACCGGCAAGCGGCCGCTCGCGCTGTTCCTGCACGGCCGTCACTACACCTGCTACAAGCCGGGCACCGAGGAGATCACCGGGGACTGGCCCTGCCCCACCGGCCTGAAGTCGGTGCCCAGCTACCGGGGTTATCTGCGCGACCAGCAACTCCTCGCCTCCCAGGGCTATGTGACGGTGTCCATCTCCGCGAACGGCATCAACGCGCAGGACGCCGATGCCGAGGACGCCGGCGCGCAGGCCCGTTCGTCGCTGATCCGGCAGCACCTGGCCCACTGGGCCGACTGGTCCGCCCACCCGGAGACCGCCCCGGCGGTCGTGCGGAACGCGCCCCGGGCCGACCTCTCCCGCGTCCTGCTGATCGGCCACTCGCGCGGCGGCGAGGGCGTCAACCGCGCGGCGATGGACAGCCTCTACCCGCCGCCGGCCGCCCAGGACGGCTATCACGGCCCGGTCCGCTGGAAGATCCGCGGCACGGTCCTCATCGGCCCGACGATCTTCGGCCAGAACCCGGTGGCCGACGTGCCGTCGGTGACGATCCTGCCCGGCTGCGACGGTGACGTCTCCGACCTCCAGGGCGAGGTCTACGTCGACGGCACCCGCGGGGTCAGCCGGGGTGCGGCCCTGCACAGCGCGGTCTACGTCGAGGGCGCCGACCACAACTTCTTCAACACCGAGTGGACGCCGGGCCAGGCCCAGGCGCCCGCCGAGGACGACTTCTACGACGACCCCGACCAGCGGGACGCGGTGTGCTCGCCGGGCACGGCGACCCGGCTGACCGCCGACCAGCAGCACAAGGCCGGCTCCACCTACATCGCCACGGCGGCACGGCTGTTCATCGGCGGCGACGACCGGGCGCGCCAGCTCCTCGACGGCTCCGGCCACCGCGCCCCCTCCGCTGATCCCGCGCGAGTCCTCACCCACGCGGTGGGCGCGAACCGCGGCGCCGGCTTCCTCCCCGACGGCCAAGTCACCGTCTCCGGCGGCAAGTTGTGCTCCGCGGTGGACCCCGACCCGGCCGTCGCCTGCCTGAGCGACGACTCCAAGGGCATCTCGCCGCACTTCGCGCAGTGGGAGGCCACGAAGGAGGTCGGCCGCCGCGCCGTCGCCCTGCGCTGGTCCGCCGCCGGTTCACCGGTGACGGTGCGTCCGAACAAGCCCGTCTCCCTCGGCGGCGCCAAGGGCCTCGCCCTGCGCGTGATCGTGCCGCCCAACACCACCGGCACCCAGCTCGACGTGTCCGTGACCGACACCGCCGGCCACCGGGCGACCCTCGGCCGGATCCGCGTGGACGGCCTGCCCGGCACCCAGCGCACCGCCTCCTACTGGGCCCGCGAGGTCCGCGTACCGCTGGCCGCCGCCTCGCACGCCGGGCTCGACCTGCGCCACGTCAAGTCCCTTGATCTGACCCCGCGTTCGCGCTCCGGCCAGGCCTGGCTGATGGACGCCTGGGCCTGGCGCCCCGGCACTCCGGCGGTCACCTCGGCCCCGCTGCCCCGCGTCGACATCGGCCGACTCGCCGTCAAGGAAGGGGACTCGGGCGTCAAGACGTACCGCGTGCCCGTCCAGGTCTCCGGCCACGGCAGCGGCCAGGTCCGGGTCTACGTCAACAACCCGGCCACCGGCCAGGCCACTTCACATCTGGTGACGGTACGGCCCGGCGGCAACTCCATCGACGTACCGGTGAAGGTGGAGGGCAACACCCGCTTCGACTACGGCGTCCAGCACGACATCTTCGTGAAGGCGGTGCACGGCGCGGTCGTCGGCGCCCACCGGGGCGGGGTGACCACCGAGAACGACGACCCGATACCCACGTTCACCGTCACGCCGATCGCGGACCGGGTCACCGAAGGCAAGCCCCTCAAGTGGAAGGTGACGCTGTCCGCGCCCGCCGACGTGGAGCTGAACCCGGCGTTCCTCGTCCAACCGGTCGCCTCGGGCCCGGAGTTGTCCACCCTGGACGTCGACCCGCAGTGGCTCAGCGAGAACTCCGGTGAGGAAGCCGCGCCGGAGCGCCCGCTGTCCAAGGTGCTCGGCCTGTTCCTCTGGACGTCCGTCCCGGCGGGCCGGCTCAGCGGGGAGATCAGCGTGCCCACGATCACCGACCAGGTGACCGAACAGCCCGAGTCCGTACGCTTCCTGGCCGTGGACGAGAACGGCGACCCGCAGAGCGGCGGACCGGAACTGGCCGGCACGGTGCTCGACGCGTCGTAGCGGAACGTCGTAACAGAACGTCCGGCGAGAACGCCGTAGGACGTGAAGGGGCCGCAGCGCGAAAGCTGCGGCCCCTTCATCGTGCGACCGATTGCATCGTGCGGGTGCTCAACTCGGCTTCTGGGTCCCGCTGTTCATCTTGGCGCGGTTCTCGGTGAGGAGTTCCTGGACGCGTTGTTCGATCTCGCGGGGGTCGAGGCCGAGCGCGGCGCCGATGTGGGCGGACCAGACCTCGGAGCGGAGGTTGGTCTCGAAGTCGAGGTCGGCGCGGACGTTCTCGCGGGTCGCCTGGCGGTTCTGGCTCACCATGACGAAGGTCGACAGGAAGATGGCCTCCAGGCTGACGATCATCGTGAGCAGCCCGTACGGATACGGGTCGAAGATCCCGCCCCGGCCGAGGAGCCCTTCGTTGAGGGCGATCCAGACGACGAACCACAGCGCGTGGATGTAGACGAAGAGCATGGTGCCGGCGAAGGCGGTGATCGCGTCGGCGACCCGGTCCTGGGTGCTGCGCATCCGGGCGAAGACGACGCGCTCCTGCCGCAGCGGCAGGTCGGACGGGTTCAGCGCGGGGTCCACGGGCGCTCCCGGGGTTCGGTGTGCAAGGGGTTCGTCCTCAGGGGGTGAGCGTCACGCGGATGCCGATGGTGCCGTCGAGCCCGCGGCGGAGCCGGCTGCCGAGGAGTGTGATGCGCCCGGTGAGGCCGTACTTGCGGGTGATCAGCTTGCGGTAGCGGGCGGTGGTCTCGGCGTCGCAGATCTCGGCGGCGCCGGGGACCTGGTTGCCGGTGGGGTTGCCGCGCAGGTCGCAGGGGCCGACGAGGACGTCGGCGCGGGCCCGGATGCGCTTGACCTTCCAGGAGTCGGCGACCGTCCACACACCGAGGGTCTCGCCGTCGCGGACCACCCACACCGGGGTGGCGACCGGGGAACCGTTCTTGCGGTAGCTGGTGATCAGCAGGTACTGGCTTGCGCCGAGCCGGTCCAGCGGGGTCTCGTCCATGGTCGGCAGTCTAAGCACCCGCCGGTGCCCGCAGGAGATCGAGATACCGGCGGGCGAAAAGGTAGGCGTCCCCGGGCCAGCGCGCCGACAGATAGGCCCCGTCCCGCACGACGAACGCGTGCGTGTCGTCGCTCGCTGTGCCACGCCGGGTGAGTTCCTTGGGGCCGCGCTCGAACTGCGCGCCCGGGTCGTCGAGAGCGGCCCGCACCTCGTCCTCCACGTAGGCGGGGTAGGTCCGGTAGTAGCCGCCGAGGCGCCAGGCGGTGGTCAAGTAGGCAGTGCGTTCCATGTACTTGGGCAGACAGGTCGTGCGGCGTCCGGCGATGACACTGCGGCCGGTGTCCGGGTCCTGCGTGCGGGCCAGCACGAGAACCCCGTGGCAGATAGCGCCGACCGGGCAGCCGAGCTTCCAGAACTCCCCTGCTTTGGCGCTCAGTTCACGCGATCCCAGGTACTGGCGCATACCGGGCGCGTGTCCCCCGGGCAGCAGCAGCCCGTCGAAGCCGGTCACGTCCAGTTCCGCCCACGCGACGGTGGCGCTGAACTCCGGTGCGGCGGTGAGCTGTTCGTAGAACCGTTTGGGTTCGTCCTCGGCACCGAGCTGTCCGAAGAGAACGCCGGTCAGCAGCCGAGGGTCGGCGGCGGGCAGGGTCCCGGCCCGCTCGGTGGCGAAGACGACCTCGTGCCCGGCGTCGGTGAGCAACCGCCAGGGCACGGCGACCTCGGTGACGTCGAAGTCACGGTCGGGGAGCGGCATCAGCACGCGCATGGGGTCATCATGGCAGCCGGGGCGGGTGGCCAGGTCGGCACGGCCGGGCGGGTCACCGGGGCGCCGACGGCAGGCCTGACGCGGCACGGTCGCGAGGCTTGCTCCAGCGCCGGCGAAGTACTCAGCCCGGCACGCCGACGTGGCTCGCCTCAGCACCGCCGCTGTGCTCAACACGGCACGGCCCCCCGG
>NZ_JBXVPZ010000023.1:0-48762 GCF_057961495.1 Streptomyces sp. P5F9
CGTTGTCGTCGGTTGCCGACGCTCCGCGTCGCCGCCCTCCTCCGCCTTGCAGCTGCACGCACCACGCCCCGCTCACCGGCGCTGATCAGGCACCGCCGATTTCCTGCGACCTGATCCGCCGGACAGGCCCTAGTCGAACCGCGCCAGATCCCGCAGCCAAGCCGTGGCCGACCCGTCCGACGGTGCCCGCCAGTCCCCCCGAGGCGACAGCGAACCCCCCGCCGAAACCTTCGGCCCATTGGGCATCGCCGAGCGCTTGAACTGCGCGAACCCGAAGAAGCGCCGGCAGAACACCTCAAGCCAACGCCGGATCTCGGGAAGGTCGTACGCGACCCGCTTGGCCTCGGGGAACCCAGGCGGCCACGCCCCCGTCCCCACCTCGTGCCACGCATGCCACGCCAGGAACGCGATCTTCGACGGGCGGAAGCCGTACCTGAGCACGTGGAACAGTGTGAAGTCGTGCAGCGCGTACGGGCCGATCTTCGACTCCGTCGACTGCATCTCCTCGCCCGGTACCAGCTCCGGACTGATCTCCGTGTCGAGGATCGCGGTGAGGATCTTGCCGGTCTCCTCGTCGAACTGGTCGCTGCTGACGACCCAGCGGATGAGGTGCTGGATGAGGGTCTTCGGGACGCCGGAGTTGACGTTGTAGTGGCTCATCTGGTCGCCGACGCCGTACGTGGACCAGCCGAGCGCCAGTTCCGAGAGGTCGCCGGTGCCGAGCACGATGCCGTTGTGCTGGTTGGCGAGGCGGAACAGGTAGTCCGTGCGCAGGCCGGCCTGGACGTTCTCGAAGGTGACGTCGTAGACCGGCTCGCCGGAGGCGAAGGGGTGGTCCATCTCCTTCAGCATCAGCCGTGCCGTCGGCGTGATGTCCAGCTCGGCCGCCGTGACGCCGATCGCCCGCATCAGCGCGTGGGCGTTGTCTTTGGTGTGGTCGCTGGTCGCGAAACCGGGCAGCGTCCACGCCAGGATGTCGCTGCGCGGGCGCCCCGCGCGGTCCATCGCCCGCGCGGCGACGATCAGCGCGTGCGTCGAGTCGAGGCCGCCGGAGACCCCGATGACGACCTTCGGGCCGCCGATCGCCGCGAGCCGCTGCTGGAGGCCCTCCACCTGGATGTTGTACGCCTCGTAGCAGTCCTGCGCGAGGCGCTCCGCGTCGGCCGGCACGAACGGAAAGCGCTCCAGGCGCCGGCGGAGTCCCAAGTCCGTGAGCGGCGGGGCGAGTTCGAAGGAAACCGTGCGGAAGTCGGCCGTCCTAGCCCTGTGCGTACGGCGGTTGTCGTCGAACGTGCCCATCCGCTGCCGCTCCTGCCGCAGCAGGTCCAGGTCGACGTCGGCCACCGCGTACTCGTCGCCCAGCGGGAAGCGTTCCGTCTCGGCCAGCAGCGCGCCGTTCTCGTAGATCATCGCCTGGCCGTCCCAGGACAGGTCGGTCGTCGACTCGCCGAGGCCGGCCGCGGCGTAGACGTACGCGGCGAGGCAGCGGGCGGACGCCGAGCGGCAGAGCAGTTTGCGGTCCTCGGCGCGGCCGACCGTGATCGGGCTGCCGGAGAGGTTGACGAGGACCGTCGCGCCCGCGAGGGCGGCCTCGGCGCTCGGCGGCACCGGCACCCACATGTCCTCGCAGATCTCCGCGTGCAGCACGAGGGACGGTACGTCCTGCGCCGCGAACAGCAGATCCACCCCGAACGGCACGCTCTCACCGCCGAGTTGGATCGAACCGCCGCGCTCGTCCGCGCCATCGGCGATCTGGCGGCGCTCGTAGAACTCGCGGTAGTTCGGGGGATACGACTTCGGTACGACACCCAGGACCCGGCCCCGGTGCACCAGCACCGCGCAGTTGTAGATCCGGTTGCGGTGGCGCAGCGGGGCGCCGACGACCAGCACCGGCAACAGGTCCGCCGACCCCGTCACCACGTCCCGCAGCGCCTCCTCGACCTGGTCCAGGAGGACGTCCTGGAGGAGCAGGTCCTCGATGGAGTAGCCGCACAGGCCCATCTCGGCGAAGACGGCGACGGCGACGCCCTCCTCGTCGCACCGGCGGGCGTGGCGCAGGACGGCCTCGGCGTTGGCGTGCGGGTCCGCGATCACGGTGTGGCCCGTGCAGGCGGCGACGCGGGCGAAGCCGTGCTGATAGATCGACCAGAAGTTCAGTGGAGGCACGGGGTCCACTGTAATCGCCTGTAATCGTCAGGGCGACGCAATGGGGTGGCGTGAGGTGTGGTGCACCCCACGCCGCCCCGTCGTCCCTTCCCGTCGCGTCAGAAGTCCTGGTACGCGACCTGTCGGCCCGAGGCGTCCAGCGGCTTGGGCGACATCTCCTTGCCGTTCGCGGGGAGCGGCCAGTCCTTCGGGATGATCTGGATCCAGTAGCGACCGGCGGGCAGCTGCTTGCCGGCCGGGAACGGCTCGGTCGGCAGGATCTCCTTGGTCGCCACCCGGATCTGGGTGGCGCGCGAGGGCAGCGGCCCGTAGTTGATGTCGCTGTCACCGGGCCCCGGACCACTGGCGTAGTAGCCCGACGACGGGTTCTTCTCGTCGAACCCGCACGCCCCGGCGTCCGGTCCCCCGGAAGCTGTGGGCCCGCCGGGCCCGTCGACCTCCATGCACAGCTGCCCGCCCTGCTGCCAGGCGTACACCGACCAGGCGTTGCCCTGGTAGACGCCGCTGGTCAGCAGTACGTGCGGGGTCTGCGTCGACGGGGAGTGCACCGAGCAGCCGGCCGCCAGCAGGGCGACGGCCGTGACCGCCACCGCGCGCGGGCGGGCGGGCCTGAATGCGTTCACGTCCGCTCCTCTCTTTCTCCGGGCTTCAGAACTTGGTGTGCGGAGACACGATCCACACGTGCAGGTTGGGGTGGCCGGAGGCCCAGGTCTTCTGGCTGCCGTCCTTGAGCAGCGGTTCGTTCTTCCGGGTGTTGGAGTGCTGGTCGATGTAGAGGTTGCCACCGTCGTTCTTCACGATGACGCCGGTGTGGGAGATCCCGGAGAACGAGCCGCCCGACCAGTTCGCGAAGATCAGATCGCCCGGGGAGGCGTTCAGGGCGTAGCCGTAGAAGTACGAGCCTTCGATGTTCTGGAAGTTCGCCTGGTGGTAGGCGCCCGCCCACGAGTAGCTGGTGGTCGCCCCGAGGAGGCCGTGCGACTGGAACCAGTAGTGGTCGTCGGAGTGGTGCGCCGGCGGAACACTCGGCGTGTTCTCGCTCAGCTTGCCGCCGTAGTGGAGGGCGCGGGAGGCGAAGTCGGTGCAGTCGTCCGAGAAGCCGTTGTATGTGCCGTCGTACCATTTGTTCGCCCAGGCGACGACGCCGGAGAGGTTGGCCCAGTGGCCGCTTGACGCGCTGACCGTCTCGGTGCCGGCGGTGAAGTATCCGGTACTGGAGCTGGTGGCCAGGGCGGACGACGTGCTCGCGGGCGTTCCGTCGAGGGTGGCGGAGTAGGCGGTGATCTCGGAGGCGGCGGTCACCGGTTTGACGAGGGCGTCGGCGTCGGCCGCCTGGGAGATCTGCGGCACGGTGCCGGTGACGCTGAAGGTGTACGCGTCCTGGTCGATCGCCTCGCCGGGGACGGTGTCCGTGGTGCCGGTCCTGGTGTCGACGGTAGTGAAGGTCTCGTCCGCGGTGGTGTAGACGGTCACCGTGCCGCCGTCCGCCGAGAGGGCGGCGAGGGAGTTCGACAGGGCCGTGGTGTCGCTGGTCTCCGACTCGCTGTTCGCGGCCTCCGCGGTGTGCACGCCGGCGTCGGCGGTGGACTCGTAGCCGAGCCAGGTGGACACGTAGGCCGAGTAGGAGTCCGAGGCCAGTGCGGCGGTGGACGTGGTGTAGGTGCCCTTCTGCAGTCCGTCGCGGGCGTTCAGCATCTGGCCGGCCGCCTGGATGTACTGGGCGGGCCCGCCGGGCACCGCCTCGGGGCTGACCCCTGTGGCACTGGCCGCCGGTCCGGTGCCCACCGGGTTGGTGGCGGTGACCTTGACGGTGTAGCTCGTCCCGTCGGTCAGACCGGTGAGCAGGGCCTCGGTGGTGGTGGACGTGTTCGCCGTGGCCACGGTGCTGCCGGCGGCGTTGACCGCGCTGACGGTGTACGAGGAGATGCCGTCGCCGGGGTCGACGTTGTCCGTGGCGTTCTCCCCCTCGACGTAGCCCGTCGAAGCCGGTGCGGCCCAGGCCACGAGGACACCGCCGTCACCTGCGGTCGTCGTCAGCGAGGTGGGGGCGCTCGGCACGGCGGGCGGGGTGTACGTCACCTTGATCGACGCCGCCCCGGAGGCCGCGGTCGGACCGGCGTAGCCCTCCCCGGAGGTCGCGGTCGCCTCGTCCGACGCCGACAGCAGGATGCCGTCGTCGGCGACATCGCCGTTGGCCCACTCCGCGACCAGCGGCGTGATGTCGTAGGCGCCCACCGACTCGGTGCCGCTCGCGGTCAGGGTGGTGCTGACCGCGGCGAGCGACGTGCCGTCGGTCTGCGCGGTCACGCTGTCCTGTGCCAGCCCGATGTTCAGGGTGTCGCCGGCGCAGCCGCCCAGGCAGGCGGTGGACGTCAGGTCGAGGGTGGCGCTGTCGATGGTGGATCCGGCGGGGACGGCCGACAGGTCCGGTCTGAGCGCCGACACCCAGTGCGAGGTGCCGTCCCCTCCGACCTCCAGCGTGGCGGGGTTCTGCGAGAGCGGGCACGGCGAGCCGGAGCACGCGGTGGAGTCGCTCTTCGCCGTCTCCGCGGTCAGCGACGAACCGGTGATGGTCACCGAGTCGGGCCCCGTCGTCGTCCCGGGCGAGGACGTGGAGGTGGTGGGGGTGAAGCTGATCGCGCCGCTGCTGGCGTGCACGCAGGCCGAGATCGACGCGGTGACCCACCACTTGTACGTTGCCCCGATGCTCAGCGCGCCCGCGGGCACCTGGTAGGTGAGGCGCTGGCCCGAGAGGACGGTGCCGGTGGCCATCGGCGTGCCGGCCACCGCGTTGCCCGAGCTGTCGGTGACGAACAGCGAGCCGCTGATGCTGCCGACGCCGTTGTACGTCTCAAGAACCGTCGACAGCACCGGGGTCGTGGTGGTGGAGTTCGCGGACTCGGGCTCCACCACGATCGGAGTCTGGTCGGTCGTCGCCCCGGGGCAGATGACGGCCTCGGCACGGCCGGGAGCCACCAGCACGCCGACCAGCAGGGCGAGCAACAGCAGGACGGCGCGCGACACTTGGGCCGCGGGTCTCGAACGTACAGTGCTGTGTGACATGACATCCCCGTTCGGTGGTCAAGGGTGAACGGGGGGTCGGCTGATCCGCGTGGCGGACGGCGACCTCGGCGTCGCGACTCGAAGGTGTTCGGCCTGCTCCGGCTCTCGAAGACTGCCCCCCGTACGAACTGGTGCGGCGGCCCGCGAGGCCAAGTTGTCATTCCCCCGTCAACCGCTGCGCCCTGACCGTATCTCCAGGGGATCTTCACGCATAGGGCCGGTGACCTGTGATGACCATACGGAGACCGCCCCTTTCCCCGTGCGTTGCGCCTGCTTGAAGAATGCGCAACGCAAAGGGGCGTGAGGTCCGTAAGAACCCCACGCCCCTCTGCTGAACCGCTCTGTGGATCAGTGGTTCCGGTGCGACTTCTGCGGTACGTACGACGCGACGTAGCCGTCCGCCGGCGTGCCCACGCCGGTCACGTCGTCATAGCCCTTCACCGCGGACAGCGAGCTGTCCTTGCCGAGGCTGCGGACCGAGGTCAGCAGGCCTTCGGAGGCGTCGAAGCTGTTGGCGAAGTCGACGCGCGCCACCGCCAGGCCGGAGCCCGTCGGGTTGTCGGTCACGTCGTGGTAGGCCTTCGTGCCGTACTTGGAGTAGATCGACGGGTTGGCGAAACCGATCGCCTTGCCGCCGCGCGCCTCCTGGGCCAGGGCCTGGACCGCCGCGATCACCGGGGAGGCGAGCGAGGTGCCGCCGATCCGGTACTCGCTGTACTGCTCCGAACCGTCGGGGAAGGTCTGCGTCTGGCCGACCTTGAAACCGGTGTTCGGGTCGGCGATCGCCGAGATGTCCGGGACGACGCGGTTGCCGGTGGCGCTGTTGGCCGTGGCGAGCGCCTTCGGGACGACACCCTTCTGGTAGAAGGGCTCGGCCACCGTCTTGCTGGTGCCGCCGCCCGCGCCCGAGGTGAAGGCGCCGGGGAAGCTGGTCCAGCTCTTGCCGTCGGCCGACAGCGAGGCCTTCTCGGTGCCCCAGCCGGTCTCCCACAGGTACTTGTCGCCCTTGCCGACAGCCAGCGAGGTACCGCCGACCGCCGTCACCCACGCCGAGTTGGCCGGGGTGTCGACCTGCTTCACCTTGGTGTTGGCGACCTCGTCGCCGTTGTCACCGGAGGAGAAGTAGAAGCCGATGCCCTCGACCGCGCCCAGCTGGAACACCTGGTCGTACGCGGCCGCGAGGTCCGGGGTCTGGTTGGCCTCGATGTCGCCCCACGAGTTGGAGACGATGTCGGCCAGGTGGTTGTCGACGACCTTGCTGAGCGAGTCGAGCAGATCGTCGTCGTAGCAGGACGCGGCACCCACGTACGTGATGTTCGCGTCCGGCGCCACCGCGTGCACGGCCTCGACGTCGAGGGTCTCCTCGCCGTACCAGCCGGCCGCCCCGCACTCCACCGTCTTGGTGTAGTTCGCGGGGAGCACCTGCCTGAGCGTGCTGGTGGTGTACTTCGCGTCGCCGTGGGCCTTCGCGTACGTGGCCCCGTCGTAGGCGATCGTCGGGGAGGCGTACGCGTCGGTGATCGCGACCCGCACCCCCTTGCCCGTGTACTTGCCCGCGCCGTAGGCGGCACGCAGCTGCTTGCCGGTGTAGCCCTGGATCGCGTACGGGATCTTCTGGCCGTAGGCGGAGGGCAGCGTGGTCGCGGTGTTCGAGCCGTAGTACGAGGAGAACGGCCCGGAGTTCTTGAACACCGCGTCCGGACCCGGCAGCGTGTCGTCGTGGCTCGCCGTGTGCGGCGCGTTGTCCAGACCGGTCACGGTCAGGACGGCACCGTTGAGGCTGTCCGGCGCGGAGGCCGTCTTCGACGGGGCGCGGTAGGTCTTCGAGCCCTTCGAGTAGTTGTGCAGCGAGGTGCTGAACGCCTTCTCGACCGCGGCCACGTCACCGGAGACCGTGACGTAGTGCTGCGTGGTGCCGGTGACCTTCAGCCCGGCGGACTTCAGCCAGGACTTGACGGCGGTCACCTGGGCCGTCGTGGCGCCGAAGCGCTGCTGCACCTGAGCGGCGCTCAGGTACTTGCCGTACAGGGCCGAACTCGGGTCCGAGACGGACTTGGCGTACGCCGCGAGGCCGGAGGCGTCCCGGCCGGCGAGATAGACCCGGGCGGAGACCTGGGAGCTGTCGGAGGTCGCTCCCTTGTCCGCCTTGGCCGTCGCCCACGCGGGCTTGGTGCCCGCGAGCGTGTCCCGGCCCGGGCTGTCCGCGGCGTGCGCCGCGGGTATGCCGAGCGCCAGCGCACCGGCGATCATGGGCAGTGTCGCTGCCATGCTCACCCCGGCGCGCCTGGTGGCGCGATTGGATCTCATAAAACCCCCTGCTATGCGGTTCGACGCATGGAGTGGTTGGTCGTCGTCGATCCGTACGGAACCCGCGGCGGGAGGGTCCGGGATGGATCACACGTGGGGCCACTCTTTCGATGAACCGTTCATGCCAGGGGAACGCGAAAGTCAAGAGAACCCCAAGGAACCTTCATCCAGGGCGAATTGGGGCTTTTTTCCTTACAGGCGTGTAACGAACGACCGGGGATGCTTTACGAACGCGCTTTTGCGCCACGCTCCTTGAGCATGTCGGCCATCAACTGGATCTCCGACTGCTGCGCGTCCACCATCCCCTGCGCCAGCCGCTTCTCCACCCCCACCCGGCACTTCTCCACACACCCCTCGGCCATGTGGATACCGCCCTTGTGGTGGTCCGTCATGAGCTGGAGAAAGAACACCTCGGCGGGCTTGCCGCTCAGCGTGTTCAGCTTCTTCAGCTCGGTGTTGGTCGCCATCCCCGGCATCAGCGCGCCGTCCTTGCCGGACGCCATGTCACCCATGCCCATCCAGGTCATCGGCGGATCGGCCGACACCTTCGGAAGGTTCCACAGGTCCAACCACCCCAGCAGCATGCCCCGTTGATTGGCCTGCGTCTGCGCGATGTCGTAGGCGAGGCGCCGTACCTCCACGTTCTTCGTACGGTCCCGCACGATGTACGACATCTCGACGGCCTGCTGGTGATGGACCGCCATGTCCCGCGCGAAGCCCCCGTCGGCCGAATCGGCCGTAGGAGCAGGCGGGTCGCTGGACCCGCCGCCGTCCTCGGCGACCGCGTACGTGATCGCGCCGGCCGCGACGAGCGCCGTCGCCGCGGCCCCGGCGATCAGAGCCGCGGACCTCACTGCGACAGCCCGCCAGTGCACGCGGCGCCCGGCTCCGGCGTCTGGCTGCCCTGGACGAACTTCTCGAAGAACGTGTTCACGTCCGGGTCGCTCGCGCTCTTCACGGTCCGCTGGTGCCCCCACGCCGACAGCATGATCGGGTCCTTCTGGCTGTCGTACGGGCTCATCAGCGAGTACGGCGTCGACTTCACCTTGGCCGCGAGCGCCTTGACGTCGGCCGCCGAGGCCTTCTTGTTGTACGTCACCCAGACCGCGCCGTGCTCCAGCGCGTGCACCGCGTTCTCGTCCTTGACGGACTTGGTGTACACGTCGCCGTTGCAGTTCAGCCAGACCGGGTTGTGGTTGCCGCCCACCGGCGGGTGCATCGGGTAGTTCACCGTGCCCGTGACGTGGGTACGGCCCAGCGTGCCCTTCCAGGTGTTCACACCGTCCGCGCCCGCGACGAAGTGACCCGAAGCGGAGTTCTTCGAGTCGCTCGCCGAGCTGTCCTTCTTGCCGGACTGCGCGTGCACGACCGCGACCCCGCCGACGACGAGACCGGCTACGACCACCGCGCTCGCCGCGATCTTCACGATCCGGGCGCGTCGCTCGCGGGACTGCTCGGCGCGCCGCATCTCCTCGATGCGGGCCTTGCGCGCCGCGGTACCGGTGTTCTTGGCGGAACCCATGAGGTATGTGTCCTTTTTGGGGGAAGGGACGGGGAAGGGACAGGAAGGTCGGGCGTGCCGATCGTAGTGGGCGGAAACACGTTCTCGTAGGGCGCCCACAGCAAAGTCGGGGGAACACCAGGGTCACCCCCGGACCAGGCATTACGAATGTCAGTCCGAGCAGGCAAGATGGTCACAAGAGGCGCAACAGCGCAGGACACCTGCCGTACGCGAGCCGTTCAGCCCGAGGTCGGCCTGCCGATCATGGTCGGCAACGCGCACGAAATGGTGTTGTGGTGGGATGCTCAGGTGCCCGACCGCCTCCTGCGGTACGAGGACAGGCGGCCTGACCAGCAAGGATGGGGAAGCGGAAGATGGACAAGCAGCAGGAGTTCGTGCTCCGGACGTTGGAGGAGCGCGACATCCGGTTCGTACGGCTGTGGTTCACGGACGTGCTGGGCTTCCTCAAGTCCGTCGCCGTGGCCCCCGCCGAGCTGGAACAGGCCTTCGACGAGGGCATCGGCTTCGACGGCTCCGCGATCGAGGGCTTCGCCCGGGTCTACGAGTCCGACATGATCGCCAAGCCGGACCCCTCCACCTTCCAGGTCCTGCCGTGGCGGGCGGAGGCCCCCGGCACGGCCCGCATGTTCTGCGACATCCTCATGCCGGACGGCTCTCCGTCCTTCGCGGACCCGCGCTACGTCCTGAAGCGTGCCCTCGCCAAGACCTCCGACCTGGGCTTCACCTTCTACACCCACCCGGAGATCGAGTTCTTCCTCCTGAAGGACCGCCCGCTGGACGGCTCGCGCCCGACGCCCGCCGACAACTCCGGCTACTTCGACCACACCCCGCAGAACGTGGGCATGGACTTCCGCCGCCAGGCGATCACCATGCTGGAGTCGATGGGCATCTCGGTCGAGTTCTCCCACCACGAGGGCGCCCCCGGCCAGCAGGAGATCGACCTCCGCTACGCCGACGCACTCTCCACGGCGGACAACATCATGACGTTCCGCCTGGTCATGAAGCAGGTGGCGCTGGAGCAGGGCGTGCAGGCGACGTTCATGCCGAAGCCGTTCTCGGAGCACCCGGGCAGCGGCATGCACACGCACCTCTCCCTCTTCGAGGGAGACCGGAACGCGTTCTACGAGTCCGGCTCGGAGTACCAGCTCTCCAAGGTCGGCCGCTCCTTCATCGCGGGCCTGCTGAAGCACGCGGGCGAGATCTCCGCCATCACCAACCAGTGGGTCAACTCCTACAAGCGCATCTGGGGCGGCTCCGAGCGCACGGCCGGCGCCGGCGGCGAGGCCCCCTCGTACATCTGCTGGGGCCACAACAACCGCAGCGCCCTGGTCCGCGTCCCGATGTACAAGCCCGGCAAGACCGGCTCCGCGCGCGTGGAGGTCCGCTCCCTGGACTCGGGCGCGAACCCGTACCTGGCCTACGCCCTCCTCCTCGCCTCCGGCCTCAAGGGCATCGAAGAGGGCTACGAACTCCCCCCGGGCGCCGAGGACGACGTCTGGGCCCTCTCCGACGCGGAACGCCGCGCGATGGGCATCGAGCCGCTCCCGCAGAACCTGGGTGAGGCGTTGACCCTGATGGAGCGCAGCGACCTCGTCGCCGAGACTCTGGGCGAGCACGTCTTCGACTTCTTCCTGCGCAACAAGCGGCAGGAGTGGGAGGAGTACCGGTCCGAGGTGACCGCGTTCGAGCTGCGGAAGAACTTGCCGGTGCTGTAGCCGGTTCCGCAGGAGGCCGCTCACCGGCCCGTGGGCAGTTTCGCCGTGATGGAGCGGGCGACCTGGACCACCGTGTCGTGCGACACGGTGGTCGGTGTCGTCGAGGTACCGGCGACGGTCGCGAGGGTCAGGACCCACTCCCGGGACCCCGCGTTCCACACGACGAAGGTGAGCTGCTGCTTCGCCTGGGTCTGGTACGCGGTCTCCCGGAACGCCTGGCGGCCCAGGGCGTCCACCGTGTCGACCCGTACGTCGCGCATGCCGGCGGAGGACGGGTTCGCGGCCAGGTTGTGGGCGGCGGAGAGTTCCGCGGCGTAGGCGCGGGAGGCCGGGGTGAGGGACAGCGTCGAGCGGCCGTCGGCGGAGGTGTAGTCGCAGACGTCCGGGGCGGCACCCTTGTTGGGGCTGCCCCGGGCCGCGAGCCGGGCGTCGGGGACGATCCGCCGGGCGACGCCCGTGGTCAGCACGGTGCACAGCTGCGACGGCGGCAGTGTCTTCATCGAGGGTGTCGGACTGGGCGCGGTGGTGGCGGCCGCGGCCGACGGCGTGGAGTGGGCGGTGTTGTCGCACGCGGCCAGCAGACCGCAGGCGAGCACCGTGAGGGAACCGGTGGCAGCACGGAAGAGACGACGACGCACCGTCATGGAGATCAAGTCCTGTTGTTCTGGGCTTGGTTGGCCTGGTCGGGCTTTGCTTGGTCTGGTCTGGCCTGGTCTGGTCTGGTCGGGGCGGAGCGGGAAGAGGTCGGGCCGCTGAGGCACCTCGCCGAACGGCCAGGTGCCTCAGCGGAAGCCGACTGATCACTTCCAGACGTTGTACGTCCCGTAGTCGCTGACCTTGAGGTTGGTCGTCCAGCTGCCCCAGCGCTCGTTCGGGGACCAGGTGTACTCGAACGCCTTGCCGTTCGGGTTGGTCGGGCTCGGCAGGCACTTCGCGCCGGTGGAGTGGTAGATGCCCTGGTAGACGCCCTGCGTCCAGCGGCGCTGCACGACCTGGATCGGCTGGGCGAACTGCCCCGGGCTCAGGTTGGTCGTGAAGGTGTACGAGGTCGTGGTGGAGCCGGTGCGGCTGTAGGAGGGGGTGATCTCATCGAGGAACGAGCCGACCTTGGGGATCGGGATCTTGATGCTGAGACCGACCGACGCCTGCCAGCCCGTCGTCTTTGACTGCTGCCAGGCGTACGAGCAGCTCGGGACGTTCCACGGGCACTGGAACGTCGGGCCCCGCCATATCCAGTCCTGCCAGGTGTTGTTGGCCTGCTGCACGCTCACCGACTGCGTCTGGTGGTCGGTGGACCAGTTGCCGGCCATGTCGTGCGACGAGTTCTCCGAGTTCTGAAGGCACTCCTGGCTCGCCGCCGAGGCGACCCCGGGGGACGCGAGCAGCACCATCGGTGCCAGCGCCAGCGTCGCCAGCCCCATCCACTTCTTGCTTGTCCTCTTCCGTGCGACCACGGAATCCCCACTACGGCGCGTGCCGGCGTTGACCGTCACCCTTGTCTCCTCTGCGTCGTGCGCCGGCAGCGTGCGCCGGGCGTCTGACACCGAGATTCGACGCCGGGGAGTTGTTCGGACACCTGCTCCTCAGGGGCCAATCAATTGCTGACCTGCGGCTGGGGCATAGTTCACCTGCCCGTCACAACGCCGTCGCACAGCTGTCGTGCGCTACTTCAGGAACGCCGGAGACACCGCCGCCGTGCTGATCCGCCGAGCCCTGCCCGTGCCGTCCGCGGGGACGCTGTACAGGTCCGCGCCGTAGTCGCCGGGCATGGCGTAGACGATCGTGTGGTCGTCGCGCCAGACGGCCTGGTCGTCGACGCTCCTCGGCTCGGCCAGTGAAGTCTCGCGCATCGTGCGGAGGTTGAGGACGTAGAGGTGCCAAGGGGCGTCTTTCGGGAGGCCCTTGACGCGTTTCTTGTACGCGATGCGCGTGCCGTCGGGGGAGAGGGACGGGCATTCGACGTCGGTGTGGAGCGTGGTGACCGTGCGCGTGCGCAGGTCGCCCCGCACCAGATAGGTGCTGCCCTTCGTCGCCAGCGTCGCGTAGAACGTGCGGTCGTCCGACGCGAAGGTCACGCCCCAGAAGTTGACGTCGGCCGCGTGGTAGACGTGGCCGTCCTTGATGATCCGGAACGACTCCAACGTCGGGATCAGTTTCCCCGTCCGTGTGTCCACGATCGCCGCCCGCGTCGAGAAGTTCGTCCCGGCATACGAGTCGCCGCCCACGAACGCCGTCCACGCGGCGAAGTGGCCCGTGGGGGAGACCCGGGCACGGGAGGGGATGCCGGGGACGTCGTAGCGGGCCGTCTCCTTGAGGTTCGCGTCGAGGATCAGCGCGCGGTACGTGTCCGTGACCGTGCCGTGGACCGCCTGGAGACAGACCCCCGTGCCCGAACTGGCGTAGAAACGCAGGCACTTGACGCCCGCGGCGGTGCGGGGGCCGGAGGGGTCGGATGCCGGGACCGTGGTGAGTTCGTCGCGGTGGGGGCCCCAGGCCATGTTGCGGAACACCATGGTGCCGGGTGCGGTGAGAGTGATCCTGCCCGCGGTGATCTTCGGGCCGCCGGGCTGGGTCACGTTCCGTCGCTCGGCCCGGGCCGACGCGTGCAGGACCGAGGCCGTGGCGACCGCCGCGAGTGCGGCTACGGCCGCGAGGAGGACCAGGAGGCGGTTGCGCAGGGTCATGAGGCAGGCTCCAGAACTGATCGGCCCGGGCGGAGTGTGAACGCGAACGCCGCGCAGACCGCCAGCGCCGCCGCCGACGCCGTGAGCGCCGTACGGTCGCCCCACAGCGTCCACGCCGCACCGAAGCCGAGCGAGCACACGAACCGTGCCGCCGCCTGGCCCGTCTGCACCAACGCGAGCCCCGACGACCGCAGTTCCTCCGGCACGCTGTCCGAGGCCGCGGCCATCAGCACGCCGTCGGTCGCCGCGTAGAAGGCGCCGTGCAGCAGGAGGACGGCGTAGGGGAGGGCCGTGCCGTGCCAGGACGTCAGCAACAAGGCGTACGCCGTGAGGAGGGCGCCGTGGCCGCCGAGGAACACCCGCCAGCGGCCGACACGGTCCGCGAGCCGGCCGAGGGGTACGGCGAGGAGGAGGAAGGCCGCCGCCGTGCCCAGCGGCAGCAGCGCGAACCAGCGGTCGGGGACGCCGAGTCGCCGTTGCAGCAACAGGTAGACGAAGGAGTCGCTGACCGTCGCGAGGCCGAGGAGGAGCGCGCAGACGGTGATACGGCGCAGGTCGCGGCGGGCGAGGAGGGCGAAGGCGGCGCGGAGGGTGGGGCGTACGGCCTTCTCGGCTACGGCCTTCTCGTCTACGGCCTTTTCCCCTACGGCCTTTTCCTCTACGGCCCTCTCCCGTGCGGCTTTCTCTGTGCGGGGCGCGGCAGTTGACGACGATCCCGGCACGAACAGCACCAGCACCAGGACGCCGACGACCGCCACGCAGAAGCTCACCGTGAACACCGCGTCGTAGCCGTCCACCGTCGCCCGGAGGATCAGGAACGCCACCAGCGGGCCGAGCAGCGCGCCCGCGGTGTCCATCGCGCGGTGTACGCCGAAGGCACGACCCCGGTTCTCCGGGGTGGAGGAGAGGGAGATCAGCGCGTCTCGGGGTGCCGTGCGCAGGCCCTTGCCCGTGCGGTCGGCGGCGAGGATCAGGCCGATCGGGGTGAGGGTGTGGGCGAGCAGGAGCAACGGCTTGCAGAGCGCCGAGATGCCGTAGCCGATGCCCGCGATCCACTTGTGGCGGCCGCCGCCGCGGTCGGCGAGGTGGCCGCCGGCCAGCCGGACGAGCGCCGAGAAGCCGTTGTAGATGCCGTCGAGGAGACCGAAGCCCAGCGGTGACAGGCCGAGGCCCGTCACCAGGTACAGCGGGAGGACCGCGGTCACCATCTCGGACGACACGTCGGTGATCAGGCTGACCGCGCCGAGTGCGAAGACGGTGGGCGTCACGGCGGCGGACACTCGCGCCGTCCTACGGGCAATACCCGTAGTACTCCCGGCACTTGGGTCGGCGTTGGCGCGGCTGTCCGCCACGTACATCTCAGGACGCCCAGATGCCGGTGATGTCGGCGGCCGAGGCCGCGTTGCCCGCATGGGTGGTCAGGCCCTGGGAGTCCTCCAGGGTCCGCAGCAGGTTGTAGTGGTTGTACGTGGTCGAGGACGTCGAACCCGCCTTCACCGGCTGGCCGTAGAAGACCGTCGGGATGCGGTTGCCGCTGAGCAGGTTGTCCTCGTCGAAGGTGACGACGAGCAGGCTGTTGTGGGACTTGGCCCAAGTGGCGTACGCGCCGAGGTTGTTCATCACCCAGGTGTCACCGGTCGCCACCGAGCAGTCGTGCATGTCGCTGCACAGGTTGGGGGTGACGAAGGAGATGTCGGGGAGGGTCGTGTAGTCCGTCGGGAACTGCGTGAACGTCTTCGCCGTGGACGTCGCGACGTTGGAGAATCCGAACCAAGGGTTGTGCTTACGCGCGTAGTTGCCGCTGCTGCACGTCGTCGAACCCTGGCTCGGCAGCGTCTCGTTGTAGCTGGCCCAGGTGCCGCCAGCGGCGGTCACCTCGGAGGCGAGGTTCGCGGCCGAGGAGAAGCCCGCCGTGTAGCAACTGTCGCTGGTGATGCCCTGGGTGGAGCCGGAGAACAGCGCGAAGTAGTTCGGCTGGCTCGGGTGGGTGATCCCGTACGACTGGGTGAGGGCGGCGCCGCCGGTCGCGAGCGAGTTGATGTAGGGGGCACTGGAGGAGCCGATGACCTGGCTGTAGGCGTGGTTCTCCATCACCACCACGACGACGTGGTCCGGGGTCGGTACCCCGGTCGCGGCGTGCGCGGTCGAGACGGTGCCGAAACCGGTCCAGACCCCGACGGCGGCCGCCGAGAAGGCGAGCGCGGACGCCACGACGGCGCGGCTGCGGCGGTACACGGAACGGCCGGAACCGCCGGACACTTCTTCACTGCCGGACACTTCTACCTCCGGGTGGGGGGGAGGACGGGGTGACGGTGCGGACAGAGCATGCACACGCCAAAATGCCCGCATCTCACCGCTCCCAACCCGGCGGATGAAGAAGTGGTGAACTGCTGCCGGTGGTGAGCTACTCCTGCCGCTGGTGAACTACTCCTGGAGCGCCGCCACTTGGGCCAGCACCTGGTGCAGCGGCTCGGCGGCCCGCTTCCGGTACTCCTGGATCGCCCAGCCGTTCCCGTCCGGGTCCTTGAAGTACATGAACGTCGCCCCGTCCTGCGGCGCGAACTGCACCGGCTCGCTGACATCGAGCCCGCGCGCGGTCAGTTCGTCGTAGGCCGCCTTGGCGTCCTGCACGCACAGCTGCATGCCGTGGTACGTCCCCGGCTGCGGTGTCCCGGTGGGGATCTGCAACCCGGCGACCAGCGCGATCGAACAGCCCGAGCCCGGCGGCGTCATCTGCACGATCCGTACGCCCTCCATCACCTCACCGTCGAGATCGACGTGGAAGCCGACCTTGTCCCGGTAGAACTCCTTGGCCCGGTCCACGTCCGAGACCGGCAGGACGATCACTTCGAGGGTCATGTCCATGGCTTGACTCCTTTGTCAGGCACGTCTTTGTCAGGCACGCACTCGAACCGCCACCGCGTCTGGCTGAACGGCTCTCCCTTACCGAAGCCGAAAACCGTGCGGGGCGCCACAGCGAAGACGTACGCGTACCCGGAACCGTGATGAAACGCCCCGTCCCGCACGTCGAAGCGCCAGAAGCTGCCGTACTTCGCCTCCCACGCGGCGGCCAGCTCCCGCAGCCGGCCCTCGTCCGTGACCCGCGCGGCCGCACCCTCGACGACCAGGTCGTACCCCTTGTCCCAGGTGCTCGTGCCCGTCGTCAGCACGACCTGCGGGTTGCCGGCGAGGTTGCGCGCCTTGCGCTCCTCGGGCCCGGTGCAGAAGTGCAGCGCCCCGTCCGCCCACACCGCGGGCAGGGGCGTCACATGCGGCCGCCCGTCCGGCCGTACCGTCGAGATCCAGAACTGCCCGGCCGCCGCGAGCTGAGCCTCGGCCGCGGACCAGTCGGTCGCGGTGGCCGCCGGGTCGCTGTAGCGGGGGTCGAGACGGGTGATCGGCTTCTTGTCGGTCATCGGCTACCCCTAGTCCCTGAGCCGTAGGTCATCGGCTACTC
This sequence comes from Streptomyces sp. P5F9, assembly GCF_057961495.1. Classification (NCBI taxonomy): domain Bacteria; kingdom Bacillati; phylum Actinomycetota; class Actinomycetes; order Kitasatosporales; family Streptomycetaceae; genus Streptomyces; species Streptomyces sp. P5F9. Next base: position 16,915 of record NZ_JBXVPZ010000023.1, read on the forward strand.
CCTGAGTCGTACGTCCTCCCCTCTGCAGACTCCACCCCCCTCCGGAACTCATCGCCGCACGCCCCGGCGCCACCGCCCGCACCTGCGGTTAGGCTCGGGACGTTACGACCTAGATCCGAACGACCTTGATCCGAGGGAGGCCGAGGATGACGGCGCCGGGGCGCAGGAGCAGCACCTTCACGCGACTGCTGCGGCACGGCTTCACCGATCCCTCGGCCGCCGAGCGGCTCCTGGAGAGCGCGGAGCTGGCGCCGATAAGGAACGACCCGGTCCTGCTGGAGGCCCTGGGCGCCACCGCCGACCCCGACCTGGCCCTTCAGGGTCTCGTACGACTCCTGGAGGCGCAGCCCGAGGACACTCCGCGCCGCGAGCTGGTGGACACCCTGATCGCGGCGAAGCCCTTGCGCGACCGGCTGCTCGGCGTCCTCGGCGCCTCCGCCGCCCTGGGGGACCATCTCGCCCGGCACCCGCGCGACTGGCACGCCCTCGTGATGTACGAGCCGCGTGACCTCCACCCCGGGGTGGAGGAGTTCGAGCGCGGCCTGGCCGGGGCCACCGACCCGGTCGCCCTGCGCGTCGCCTACCGCCGCTGCCTGCTGTCCATCGCCGCCCGTGACGTGTGCGGCACCACCGACCTCGCCCAGACCGCCGCCGAACTCGCCGACCTCGCGACCGCCACCCTGCGCGCCGCCCTCGCCATCGCCGGTGCCGCCGCGCCCGACGACGCCGCGCTGTGCCGGCTCGCGGTGATCGCGATGGGCAAGTGCGGTGGCCACGAGCTGAATTACATCTCCGACGTCGACGTGATCTTCGTCGGCGAGGCCGTCGAGGGCGCCGACGAGGGCAAGGCGGTCCGCGCGGCCACCAAGCTCGCCGCGCACATGATGCGGATCTGCTCCGAGACCACCGTCGAGGGGTCCATCTGGCCCGTCGACGCCAACCTGCGCCCCGAGGGCCGCAACGGCCCGCTGGTCCGCACTCTCGCCAGCCACCTCGCCTACTACCAACGCTGGGCCAAGACATGGGAGTTCCAGGCCCTGCTCAAGGCTCGCCCGGTGGCCGGCGACCTCGCGCTCGGCGCCGAGTACGTCGACGCGCTCGAACCCCTCGTGTGGAAGGCCGCCGAGCGCGAGAACTTCGTCACCGACGTGCAGAAGATGCGCCGCCGTGTCGTCGAGAACATCCCCGTCGCCGAGATCGACCGCGAACTGAAGCTCGCCCCCGGCGGCCTCCGCGATGTCGAATTCGCCGTCCAGCTCCTGCAGTTGGTGCACGGCCGCGCCGACACCTCGCTGCGCAGCGGCACCACGCTCGTCGCCCTTGAGGCCCTCGCCGCCGGCGGCTACGTCGGCCGCGAGGACGCCGCCCGCCTCGACGACGCCTACCGCTTCCTGCGCACCATGGAACACCGCATCCAGCTCTACCGGCTGCGCCGCACCCACCTCGTCCCCGTCGAGGAGGCAGACCTGCGCCGCCTCGGCCGCTCGATGGGCCTGCGCACCGACCCGGTCGCCGAGTTGAACCGCGAGTGGAAGCGCCACGCCACCGTCGTACGACGCCTGCACGAGAAGCTCTTCTACCGCCCGCTGCTCGACGCGGTCGCCCAACTCGCCCCCGGCGAAACCCGGTTGAGCCCCCAGGCGGCCCGCGAACGGCTGGTCGCCCTCGGCTACAGCGACCCGGCGGCGGCCCTGCGCCACATCGAGGCCCTCGCCTCCGGCGTCACCCGCAAGGCCGCCATCCAACGCACCCTGCTGCCCGTCCTCTTGGGCTGGTTCGCGGACTCCGCCGATCCGGACGCGGGCCTCCTCAACTTCCGCAAGGTGTCCGACGCGCTCGGCAAGACCCCTTGGTACCTACGGCTGTTGAGGGACGAGGGCGCCGCCGCCGAGAACCTCGCCCGGGTCCTCTCCGCCGGCCGTCTCGCCCCCGACCTCCTCATGCGCGCCCCCGAAGCGGTCGCCCTCCTCGGCGACGGCGACGGCGGCAGCGGCCTCGAACCCCGCGAACGCGCCCACCTGGACCAGGAGATACTGGCCGCGGTCGGCCGTGCCGACGACGCCGCCCAGGCCGTCACCTTCGCCCGGGGCGTCCGCCGCCGCGAACTCTTCCGTACGGCCGCCTTCGACATCGTCGGCTCCTACGGCACCGAGACCCAGCCCGTCGAGGCCGACCAGGGCGCCCTCGTCGACCGGGTCGGCAGCGCGGTCTCCGACCTCACCGCCGCGACCCTCGCCGGCACCCTGCGCGCGGTGGTCCGCGCGGGCTGGGGCGACACCCTCCCCACCCGATTCGCCGTCATCGGCATGGGCCGCTTCGGCGGCCACGAACTGGGCTACGGCTCCGACGCGGACGTCCTGTTCGTGCACGAACCCCGCGAGGGCGTACCCGAGCGCGAGGCCTCCGAGGCAGCTAACAAGGTCGTCTCCGAGATGCGGCGGCTGCTTCAGGTGGCCAGTTCGGATCCGCCGCTGCTGATCGACGCGGATCTCCGGCCGGAGGGTAAGTCGGGCCCGCTCGTACGGTCGTTGAAGTCCTACGAGGCGTACTACCGCCGGTGGTCGCTGGTTTGGGAGTCGCAGGCGTTGTTGCGGGCCGAACCTGTCGCCGGGGACGAGGAGTTGGGACGGCGGTTCATCGAGCTGATCGATCCTCTGCGGTACCCGGCGGAGGGGCTGGGCGATGATGCCGTACGGGAGATCCGACGGTTGAAGGCCCGTATGGAGTCCGAGCGGCTGCCCCGCGGGGCTGACCCGACTCTGCATACCAAGTTGGGGCGTGGGGGGCTGTCCGACGTCGAGTGGACTGTGCAGCTGATGCAGTTGCAGCACGGGTGGGTGGAGCCGGGGTTGCGTACGACGCGTACTCGGGCGGCGCTTGCTGCGGCTTGCGCTGCCGAGCTGATTTCCGTTGAGGACGCTTTGATACTGGACGAGGCTTGGGTGTTGGCTACGCGGGTTCGTAACGCGGTGATGCTTGTGCGGGGGCGGGCTGGCGATACGTTTCCTTCTGATCCGCGTGAACTGGCTGCCGTGGGGCGGTACTTGGGGTATGGGCCGGGGCATGTGGGGGACATGCTGGACGACTATCGGCGTACTACTCGGCGGGCGCGTGGTGTGGTGGACGTGTTGTTCTACGGGGCCTAGAGGGTTGCTTTTCGGCTGACCGCCCGGTGGGGGCTGGTCGCGCCCGCGCGGCGGAGCCGCAAATGTCACAGCCCCGCGCCCCTAAAAGCAGAAGCCCTCACTGGGCGGGGTCTTGTCAGGGCTACGCCCGTAAGGACTACTGCCGTGCCTGCGATCACGCGTAGGCCTACTGTCTCGTTGAGCAGCACCGCGCCCAACGAAACCGACACAACTGGCAGCAAGTATCCGACCGTTGCCGCGCTTGTCGCGCCCTCGTCCGCTATCAGGCGGTAGTTGAGGTAGAAGGTCACGCCTGTGCCGAGGACGCCGAGAGCGGTTACCGCGAGCAGGGCCGTCAGGTCGGGGTGTACCGGGCCGGAGGCCGGTACGGCGAGCGTGGTCCAAGCTGTTGCCGCCATCAGTTGGGCCGCCGACGTCGCCAACGGGGCCTGGCCCGTGGTGAGTTTGCGGGCCATGTATGCGAAGGCCCCGGCGTAGCTCGCGGCGGCGCCCAGGAGGGCCGGCGCGCCCCAGGTGAGCAGGCCCGAGCGGTGCCAGGGGGCGAAGATCAGGATCGTGCCCGCGAAACCGAGGAGGAGTCCGGTCAGGCGGGCTCGGCTCAGGCCGCGGTCTGTGCCCAGCGCGATGCCGATCAGCAGGGACCACAAGGGAGTTGTGGCGTTCAGGACGCCCGCCACGCCGGAGTCGACGGTCTGTTCGCCGACGCTGAACAACGCGAACGGGATGGCGTTGCAGAACAGGGCGGCCACCGTGAGGCGGCCCCAGGTGGCGCGGTCGCGGGGCAGGCGCTGGCCGGCCGAACGGGCCAGGGCCAGGAGCACCAGGGTGCCCAGGGCGCAGCGGGTGATCGTGATCTGGGCGGGGGAGAGGCCGTGGTTCAGGGCGAGTTTGATCCAGAGGAAGCCCGACCCCCACAGGAGGGCGAGCACGGCCATGCGGACTGTCGAGGCGGGCTGCATGGGTCCACGGTCGGGCAGCTGGACCGTACAGGACAAGCGAATGATTCTACAGTGACCGTTAACCTGTGCTACATGCTTGATGTGCGACGCATGCAGGTACTACGGGCTGTGGTCGGGTATGGGTCGGTGACCGCGGCGGCCGCCCGGCTCGGGTATACGCCCTCCGCCGTCAGCCAGCAGGTCGGGGCGCTGGAGAAGGAGGCCGGGACCGCGTTGCTTGAGCGGGTCGGGCGCGGGGTGCGGCCCACGGCGGCCGGGCTGCTGCTCACCGGGTACGCGGACGCGATCGGGCGGCAGGTCGCCGAGGCGGAGACGGCGCTGGCGGACCTGGTGGCCGGGCGCACGGGACGGCTCACGGTCCGCTATTTCGCCACCGCCGGTGCCGCCCTGGTCGCCCCTGCCGTGGCCCGCCTCCGTGCCGAACACCCCGGAGTCCAGCTGGAGTTGAAGCTCACCGACCCTGAGGATCCGCTGCCCGAGGTGAAGGAGGGGCGGGCGGATGTCGCGCTGGTGGTCGCGGCGTCCGGGGTGTCAAAGGCCCATGAGGGCGTACGGCTGGTGAAGCTGCTCGACGATCCGTATCTCGCCGTCCTGCCCAAGGGGCACCGGCTGGCCGCGCGGCGGAGCGTCGAGCTGGGGGATCTGGCCGAGGAGCCGTGGGTCGGCAGCGAGTGGCCGGGGCCGTGTCTCGACGCCCAGCTCGACGCGTGCGAGGCGGCGGGGTTCCGGCCGCGGTTCGCGGTCCAGAGCGAGGACTACGTGACGGCTCAGGGTTTCGTCGCGGCGGGCCTCGGGGTCGCCCTGATCCCCCGGCTGGGCCTCGGCAGCCGCCACCCCGACGTGGTCGTACGGGTCGTACGGGATCCGGAGCCCGTGCGGACCATCCACGCGGCCGTCCGGGAGACGGCACCGCCGCAGCCGGCCCTACGGGCGTTCCTGCGCATCCTGCGGGACGCGGCGGACGTGGGCTGAGCGGGGTCCCGGCGATGTCAGCCGCTGGGGCTCGGCAGCGCCCTGAAGGGGCGCGGGGCTGTGTCGATCTGCGGCTCCACCGCGTGGGCGCGACCAGCCACGACGGCGCGGCAGCGGAACGACGGCAGCGGAACGACGGCAGTGCGGCCCCGCGGCGGAGCCGCATATCCACCCGGCCGCATATCCACGCAACCGGCGCAGCGGTCAGGCCTTCGTGGGTAGCAGGAGCCCGTCCGCCCCCCGTACCGCCACCGTCCTCGGCAAGGCGTACGGGAACGCGCCGTACCACAGGCGGGAGACCGTGAAGCCGAAGGCGAGGCAGAGCATGCCGCCCACCGCGTCGAGCCAGAAGTGGTTGGCCGTGGCGACGATGACCATGAGCGTCACCGCCGGGTACAACAGGCCCAGGACGCGGACCCAGGGGACTTTCGCCAGGGCGAAGATCGTCAGGCCGCACCACAGGGACCAGCCGATGTGCATGGACGGCATCGCGGCGTACTGGTTCGACACGTGCTTCAGGTCGCCCGACGCCATCGAACCCCAGGTCTGGTGGACCATGACCGTGTCGACGAAGTGGCCGCCGTTCATGAGGCGGGGCGGGGCCAGCGGGAAGAAGTAGTAGCCGACCAGGGCCACGGCCGTGGTCGCGAAGAGGACCAGGCGGGTCGCCGCGTACCGGCCCGGATGACTGCGGAACAGCCACACCAGGACACCCAGCGTCACCACGAAGTGCAGTGTGGCGTAGTAGTAGTTCATGCCGACGATCAGCCAAGTCACCGAATTCACGGCGTGGTTGACCGACTGCTCGACGGCGATGCCGAGATGGTGCTCCACCCGCCAGATCCAGTCGGCGTTGCGCAGCGCCTCGGACCGCTGCTCCGGGACCGCGTTGCGGATCTGTGAGTACGTCCAGTAACTCACCGCGATCAGCAGGATCTCGAACCACAGCCGGGGTCGGCGCGGAGTGCGCAACCGGCGCAGAAAACCCCGCCCCGCGGCGTCCGCGACGGGGCTCGGAACGGCTTCTTCACGGCCTTCCAACGTCGTCACGGTGGTATCACCCATAGACACGAAGTCTGCCAGAAAAGGCTTCCGCGACCGATCATCCCCTGGTCGGGTCCGGCTCGCATGTTCTACGACGAGGAGAGCGCCCGGACTACTACCAGCGCACTGGATGCGGCCGCGTTTCCTCCCCCTTAGGGACGATTCCGGTCCCCGGGTGCCGAAGCAGTCGACCCACGCACCACCAGCTCCGGCATGAACACGAACTCGCTGTGCGGGGCAGGCGTCCCGCCGATCTCCTCCAGCAGCGTCCGCACCGCCGCCTGCCCCATCGCCGGGACAGGCTTGCGGATCGTCGTCAGGGGAGGGTCGGTGAACGCGATCAGCGGTGAGTCGTCGAAACCGACCACCGAGACGTCCTTGGGTACGTCGAGCCCCCGCTGCCGGGCCGCCCGGATCGCACCGAGCGCCATCATGTCGCTCGCGCACACCACCGCCGTACAGTCGCGGTCGATCAGCGCGGCGGCCGCGGCCTGCCCGCCCTCCAGCGTGTACAGCGAGTGCTGCACGAGCCGGGTCTCCACGTCCTCGGCGGTCAGGGCCAGTTGGTCCTGCATCGTGCGGACGAAGCCCTCGATCTTGCGTTGTACGGGTACGAACCGCTTGGGGCCAAGGGCCAGTCCGATGCGGGTGTGGCCGAGCGAGACGAGGTGGGTGACGGCGAGAGTCATCGCCGCGCGGTCGTCGGGGGAGATGAACGGCGCCTGCACTTTCGGCGAGAAGCCGTCCACGAGCACGAACGGCACGCCCTGCGCCCGGAGTTGCTCGTAGCGCTGCATGTCCGCGGAGGTGTCCGCGTGGAGCCCGGAGACGAAGATGATGCCCGCGACACCGCGGTCGACGAGCATTTCCGTCAGCTCGTCCTCGGTGGAACCGCCCGGGGTCTGGGTGGCGAGCACCGGTGTGTAGCCCTGCCGCGTCAGCGCCTGGCCGATGACCTGCGCCAGGGCCGGGAATATCGGGTTCTCCAACTCCGGTGTTATCAGGCCCACCAAACCCTCGCTGCGCTGCCGCAGCCGTACCGGACGTTCGTAGCCGAGCACGTCGAGCGCGGCGAGGACGGACTGGCGGGTGGTGGCGGCGACGCCCGGCTTGCCGTTGAGGACGCGGCTGACGGTCGCTTCGCTCACCCCCGCCTGGGCGGCGATGTCGGCAAGCCGTGTGGTCACGGGAGTGGACTGTACCGGCCGTCGGCGCGCTGCGGGTTGCTGCGTCATCGCGATCCCTCGTGTTCTGGTCGGCTGCTGGTCGACGTACGGCATGCGGCAAGAGCTTGCAGAGTCTTGCACAAGTGTCCCCCTGCCCGCTCAGCCGCACCAGTACTGGGTTTCGCAGGGGTCGAGGAGAGGTCACGGACGGGTAACTCTCAGCCGGTCTTGCAGTTTTTTGCAGCAAGGACTTTCGCCGCGCTTGCATCGCTGTTACGTTCGGCGACGCCCGGCGGACGCAACGGCGCAGTCGGCAAGTCGACAGGGTGACGGACGGGACCGTCTCCCTGCACCTCACGGGCTTTCACCCTCAAGGAGAACTCATGCGGCGTGGCATAGCGGCCACCGCGCTGGTGGCGTCCATCGCCCTCGCGGCGACGGCCTGCGGCGGCAGTGACAGTGGCAGCGGCAAGTCCGACGGGCCCGTCACCATCACCTGGTGGGACACCTCGAACGCCACCAATGAGGCACCCACGTACAAGGCCCTGGTCGCCAAGTTCGAGGCGGCCAACAAGAACGTCAAGGTCAAGTACGTCAACGTGCCCTTCGATCAGGCGCAGAACAAGTTCGACACCGCCGCCGGCTCCAAGGGGGCCCCGGACGTGCTGCGTTCGGAGGTCGGCTGGACCCCCGCCTTCGCGAAGAAGGGCTACTTCCTGCCGCTCGACGGCACCGAAGCCCTCGCGGACCAGGCCCAGTTCAAGTCGAACCTGATCACGCAGGCCCAGTACGACGGCAAGACGTACGGCGTGCCGCTGGTCACCGACACCCTCGCGCTCGTCTACAACAAGGCCCTCTTCAAGCAGGCCGGGATCACCCAGGCGCCCACCACCTGGGACGAGTTGAAGACCGACGCGGCGACGATCAAGGCCAAGGCCAAGGTCGACGGCTACTGGGGCTCCACCCAGGCGTACTACGCGCAGACCTTCCTCTACGGCGAGGGCACCGACACCGTCGACGCCTCCGCGAAGAAGATCACCGTGGACTCCGCCGCCGCCAAGAAGGCCTACGGCACCTGGCTGAGCCTCTTCTCCGGCACCGGCCTGCACAAGGCCGACACCACCGCGGACGCCTACGCCCACATCCAGGACGCGTTCGTCAACGGCAAGGTCGCCGCGATCATCCAGGGCCCGTGGGAGATCACGAACTTCTACAAGGGCTCGGCCTTCAAGGACAAGTCCAACCTCGGCATCGCCACGATCCCGGCCGGCTCCACCGGCAAGTCCGGTGCCCCGACCGGCGGTCACAACCTCTCGGTCTACGCCGGCTCGGACTCCGCGCACCAGAAGGCGGCCCTGAAGTTCGTCAACTTCATGACCTCCGCCGCCTCCCAGTCGACGATCGCGCTGAAGAACTCGACGCTGCCGACCCGCGACGACGCCTACACCGCCGCCGTCAAGGCCGACCCGGGCATCGCCGGCTACCAGAGCGTCCTCGGCGCCGCCCAGCCGCGCCCGGCGCTCGCCGAATACAGCTCCCTGTGGGGCCCGTTGGACACCGAACTGCCCAAGGTCGCCGGTGGCAAGGAGTCCCTCGACAAGGGCCTGAGCAACGCCGAGCTGGCGATCGCCAAGCTGGTCCCGGACTTCAGCAAGTAGCCCCGAGTGGCCGTCGGATCCGCCAGAACAGGTACTGGGGGGACGGATCCGACGGCCATCGGCCTGCGCCGCCGTAGCCCTCGAACTTGCCGTGCCCGCTTGAACTTCCAGAAGGTCTTCCAGAAGGTGTCGAACGAATCATGACAGTCGCCATCGACCGCGCGACCGGCAAGCGCCACGGTGACCGCGCCCCCCGACCCGGACCCGGCCAACGCCTCAGGCACGGCTACCAGAAGCACTGGTACGCGTACGCGATGATCATCCCCGTGGTCGTCGTGCTCGGCGTCCTCGTGCTCTACCCCCTGGTGTACGGCCTCTACTTGACGCTCACGGACGCCAACAGCCTCAACACCGCGCGCACGATCGGCGTCAACCACATCGACGCCACCTACAAGTTCATCGGGCTCGACAACTACAAGGACATCCTGTTCGGCCCGACGTCGTACGACCGCTTCTGGTCGCACTTCATCTGGACGATCGTCTGGACCGCGCTCTGCGTCGCCCTCCACTACACGGTCGGCCTCGCGCTGGCTCTGTTGCTCAACCAGAAGCTGCGCGCCAGGACCCTGTACCGCCTCATCCTGATCCTGCCGTGGGCCGTCCCCACCTTCGTCACGGTCTTCGGCTGGCGCTTCATGCTCGCCGACGGCGGCATCATCAACTCCGCGCTGCACAGCCTGCATCTGCCCCAGCCGGACTGGCTGGAGAGCACGTTCTGGCAGCGGTTCGCCGCCATCATGGTCAACACCTGGTGCGGGGTGCCCTTCATGATGGTCTCGCTGCTCGGCGGCCTCCAGTCCATCGACACCTCGCTCTACGAGGCCGCCGAGATGGACGGCGCGAGCCCCTGGCAGCGCTTCCGCTACGTCACTCTCCCGGGCCTCAGGTCGGTCAGTTCCACCGTCGTCCTCCTCGGCGTGATCTGGACCTTCAACCAATTCGCCGTGATCTTCCTGCTGTTCGGCAACACCGCACCCGACGCCCAGATCCTGGTCACCTGGTCGTACTTCCTCGGCTTCGGCCAACAGCCGCGCGAATTCGCCCAGTCGGCCGCCTACGGCATCCTGCTGCTGGCCATCCTGATCGTCTTCACCTCCTTCTACCGCCGCTGGCTGAACCGCAATGACCAACAGCTCGCGATCTGAGGCAGGAGTCCCCATGAGCACCACGACCACACCGCAACGGACCCGCCGCCGGGGCGAGTTGAGCCGCGCCGGCGCCCTCGGCTCGCACGGCGTCCTGATCGTCGCGAGCCTGATCGCCCTCTTCCCGATCGCCTGGCTGGTCTTCCTCTCCCTCGGCCCGGACTCGGACGACTACCTCCACCCGGGCGGCATCTGGAAGAAGATGACGTTCGACAACTACTCGTTCGTCCTCCAGCACACGGGATTCTTCGACTGGTTGAAGAGCTCGCTGATCGTCTCGCTCGGCACCACGGTCATCGGCGTGACCATCGCCGCGAGCACCGGCTACGCGGTGTCGCGCATGCGCTTCCCCGGCTACCGGAAGTTCATGTGGGTGCTGCTGGTCACCCAGATGTTCCCGATAGCGGTACTCATCGTGCCGATGTACCAGATTCTGGCCGACCTGCAGCTCATCGACAGCTACCTTGGTCTCATCCTCGTCTACTGCTCGACCGCCGTGCCCTACTGCGCCTGGCTGCTCAAGGGCTACTTCGACACGATCCCGTTCGAGATCGACGAGGCCGGACGCGTCGACGGGCTGAACCCCTTCGGCACGTTCCTGCGACTGATCCTGCCGCTCGCCAAGCCGGGCCTGGCGGTCGCCGCGTTCTACAGCTTCCTCACGGCTTTCGGCGAAGTCGCGTTCGCCTCGACGTTCATGCTGTCCGACACGAAGTACACGTTCGCGGTGGGGTTGCAGACGTTCGTGAGTGAGCACGATGCGCAGCGCAACCTGATGGCTGCGACGGCTGTGTTGATCGCGATACCGGTTGCCGCGTTCTTCTATCTCGTGCAGAAGAACTTGGTCACCGGGCTTACCGCGGGCGGCACGAAGGGCTGAAAACGCCGGTGACGGGGGCGCCCCAAAGGGGCGCGGGGAACTGCGCGCCCAGCCCCCACTCAGCCGCACAAAAAACTCGAGGCGGCCGTGACGTCCATCCGACCCCGCTGACTTCACGGCCGCCTCGTCACCAACTCCCCATGACCAAACCACAGTTACGCACCAAGGACGCCATGACTCACCAGCACTCCGTCATCGCCCCGGCACCGAACTCCGCTCAAGCCAAGCGCCGCGACTGGTGGCGGGACGCGGTGATCTACCAGGTCTACCCTCGCAGTTTCGCCGACAGCAACGGCGACGGCATGGGTGACCTGGAGGGCGTTCGCGCCCGACTTCCGTATCTGCGTGACCTCGGGATCGATGCCGTCTGGCTCAGCCCGTTCTACGCCTCTCCGCAGGCAGACGCAGGCTACGACGTCGCCGACTACCGTGCCGTGGACCCCATGTTCGGGAACCTGCTCGATGCCGACGCGCTGATCCGCGACGCCCACGGACTCGGCCTGCGCATCATCGTCGACCTCGTCCCGAACCACTCCTCGGACCAACACGAGTGGTTCAAGCGGGCGTTGAGGGAGGGCCCCGGTTCACCGTTGCGGGAGCGGTACCACTTCCGCAACGGCAAGGGGGAGAACGGCGAACTCCCGCCCAACGACTGGGAATCCATCTTCGGCGGCCCGGCGTGGACGCGGGTCACCGAGCCGGACGGTTCGGCGGGGGAGTGGTACCTGCACCTCTTCGCCCCCGAGCAGCCAGACTTCAACTGGGAACACCCGGCGGTGGGGGACGAGTTCCGCTCGATCCTCCGCTTCTGGCTGGACATCGGGGTCGACGGCTTCCGCATCGACGTGGCCCACGGCCTCGTCAAGGCGGAGGGCCTGCCCGACCTCGGCTCCCACGAACAGCTCAAGCTCCTGGGCAACGATGTCATGCCGTTCTTCGACCAGGACGGCGTGCACGACGTGTACCGACAGTGGCGCACGGTCCTCGACGAGTACGCGGGCGAGCGCATTTTCGTAGCCGAGGCATGGACCCCGACCGTCGAGCGCACGGCCAACTACGTCCGCCCGGACGAACTCCACCAGGCCTTCAACTTCCAGTACCTGTCGACGGATTGGGATGCCGAGGAGCTCCGTACGGTCATCGACCGCACGCTGGAGGCCATGCGCCCGGTCGGCGCCCCCGCCACCTGGGTCCTCTCCAACCACGACGTCACCCGGCATGCCACCCGCTTCGCCAACCCGCCCGGCCTCGGCACCCAGATCCGGCTGGCGGGGGACAGGGAGCTGGGCCTGCGCCGAGCGCGTGCCGCGACCCTGCTGATGCTGGCGCTGCCCGGATCGGCGTACATCTACCAGGGCGAGGAGCTCGGCCTGCCCGACGTCGTCGACCTCCCGGACGAAGTCCGCCAGGATCCCGCGTACTTCAGGGGCGCGGGCCAGGACGGCTTCCGGGACGGATGCCGGGTGCCGATCCCGTGGACGCGTGACGGGTCGTCGTACGGCTTCGGAAGTGGGGGCAGTTGGCTGCCGCAGCCGGACGGCTGGGGCGAGTTGAGCATCGAGGCGCAGACCGGGACGCCCGGTTCGACGCTGGAGCTGTACCGGGCCGCGCTCGCCGCGCGTCGCACCCAGCCGGACCTCGGCGCGGGCGACTCGGTGGAGTGGCTGCGGGCGCCCGAGGGCGTACTCGCCTTCCGGCGCGGGGAGTTCGTGTGTGTCGCGAACACGAGCGGGGAGTCGGTGACGACGTCGGCGTACGGTCGTCTCCTGCTCGCGAGCGGTGAGGTGACGGAGGCGGACGGCGAGGCGAAGCTGCCCGCCGATACGACGACATGGTGGACAACCACACCGTAACCACCCCTCAACTCCCCCTCCGCCACAGGAAGTTCTTGCATCAACTTCACACGGCCCGCTGCCCTTTTGGGCGGCGGGCCTCTAACATCTGGGCGACTGCAAGGTTTCCACGGTGTTTCAGCAAGAACTGTCAAGAACCTTCAACGGAGAAGGGACCCCACATGGCCAACAGCAGATCACTTGCAGGAGCTTGCGCCCTCGCCGCCGCGACGGCCTTCCTGGTGCCCGGTACCGCACACGCCTCCCCGCCCGGCACCAAGGACGTCACCGCCGTCCTCTTCGAGTGGAACTTCGCCTCGGTCGCCAAGGAGTGCACCAACACCCTCGGCCCGGCCGGTTACGGCTACGTCCAGGTCTCCCCGCCCGCCGAGCACATACAGGGCTCGCAGTGGTGGACGTCGTACCAGCCGGTGAGCTACAAGATCGCGGGCCGGCTCGGCGATGCCACGGCCTTCCAGAACATGATCAACACGTGTCACGCGGCGGGTGTGAAGGTCGTCGTCGACACGGTCATCAACCACATGTCGGCGGGCAGCGGCACCGGCACGGGCGGTTCGTCGTACACGAAGTACAACTACCCTGGCCTGTACTCCTCGTACGACATGGACGACTGCACGTCGACCGTCAGCGACTACACCAACCGCGCCAACGTCCAGAACTGCGAACTCGTCGGCCTGGCCGACCTGGACACCGGCGAGGAGTACGTCCGCGCCACGATCGCCGGCTACATGAACACCCTCCTCGGCTACGGCGCCGACGGCTTCCGCATCGACGCGGCCAAGCACATCCCGGCGACCGACCTCGCGAACATCAAGTCCCGCCTGACGAACCCCTCCGCGTACTGGAAGCAGGAAGTCATCTACGGTGCCGGCGAGGCCGTCCAGCCCACCGAGTACACCGGCAACGGCGACGTCCAGGAGTTCCGCTACGCCTACGATCTCAAGCGGGTCTTCAACAACGAGAACCTCGCCTACCTGAAGAACTACGGCGAGGGCTGGGGCTACATGAGCAGTTCGGTGGCGGCGGTCTTCGTCGACAACCACGACACGGAGCGCAACGGCAGCACGTTGAACTACAAGGACGGCGCCAACTACACCCTGGCCAACGTCTTCATGCTCGCCTACCCCTACGGCGCCCCGGACATCAACTCCGGCTACGAATGGTCGGACGCGGACGCCGGCCCGCCCAACGGCGGTTCGGTGACGGCCTGTTGGCAGGACGGCTGGAAGTGCCAGCACGCCTGGCCGGAGATCAAGTCCATGGTCGCCTTCCGCAACGCCACGAGCGGCCAGTCCCTCACCAACTGGTGGGACGACGGCAACGACGCGATCGCCTTCGGCCGCGGCAGCAAGGGCTATGTCGCCATCAACCACGAGTCGTCGTCGGTGACCCAGACGTACCAGACGTCGATGGCCGCGGGCACGTACTGCAACGTCCAGAACAACACGTCGGTGACCGTCAACTCCAGCGGCCAGTTCACGGCGACCCTGGGTTCGAACACGGCGCTGGCGATCTACTCGGGCAAGTCGAGCTGCTGATCCCGGTGTTGGACGGCGGCGGCGTGAGGGTGGACGTCGCCGCCGTTCGGCCCGTGGGGGTCAGGAGCTGACGGTGATGTGCTTCGCCAGCGCGGTGACCGAGAGGTCGCCGTGGTCGACCCACTGGGGGAGGGCCAGGGTCTTGTGCCGGGTGGAGGCGGGCGGGGTGATCTCCAGGTAGGCGGCGTGCACCGCGCCCGACGTGCCGGTGTTGGCGTGGGTCCAGGCGACGACGGCCTCGGCGCTCTCGCCGTCCTTGAGAGTGAGGGTCTTCTTCCCGGGGTCGTGCGCGTACCAGGTGTTGCCCCAGGTGGTGTGGGAAGTGAGCTTCTTGTGGGCGGAGTTCTCCAGGCCCAGGCCGGGGTAGCCGCGCAGCGCACAGGTCCTGCCGCTGAGGTTGCGCAGCCGGATAACGACACCCTCGTGGTTCATGCCACCGGCGAGCTGCTGGCCGTAGGTCGCCTTCAGCGCGGCGGCGGAGCAGGTCGGCGTAGCCTTCGCCGTGGCCGTACCGCTGGAGGTCGCGGCGTTCGCGGTCCCCGCCCAGGCTGCGAGCCCCAGGCCGACGACGGCGCCCAGGCCGATCACCGTGCGCCCGACCTTGCGGTCCGAGCGGCGCCGGTGCTTGGCGGTGCCGGCCTGGTCGGTGGTGTTCTGGACTTCGTTCACGGTCATGGTCCCCACTCCTGCTTCACGGGCCGTGGTCCGCGGCCCGCACCGTCGTTCTGGTGCCGTACACAAGGTTCGATGCGCGGCATCGCGGATTTGTTCGCGGAGATCGCGGGAGATCCTGGAAAAACCTGGTTCCGGAGTCAGCGGTCGCGCGGCAGTGACAGAAGACGGTCGATCGCGGCCCTCGTGTAGTTGTCCGTGCCGCCGACTGTGATGTGCTTGCGCCGCTGCTCGGCCGTCCCGTGGTGGCCGGACTGTTCCAGCAGATCCGCGATGGCGTTGCGGGCGACGCCCAGTTCACGGGCGAACCTCGTCGTGGTCAGGTCCTCCGGACCGGCCAACGCCGACTCCAGCCGGGCGACGACTTCCGGGATACGTCCGTACGCGCGCCGCGTACCCCGGCCGCTCGGTGTCGTACCAGAGGGACCACTCGGCTACGGCCGCCGCGCCCCGCTTGTGCCCTACGGCTCGCGGGAACGGCCTGACCGGGTGGTTGTCGTACGACTCCGCCGGGTTGCCGACGGCGCCGGGCGTCACCCCGCGGCGCCTCGTGATGTCGGCCCACCCCATTGTTCGCCGGGTGCGTGACTCAAGCGCCGACGAGTGAGTAGCTGAAAGTTCTTTCTCCACCTTTCACGACTCTTGCTGCAACCCTTGCGTCGGCGATACGGTCTCGCCGGGGTCGGACCCGAACTGAGCCGTAATCGCAAGGAGTTCACGCCTGTGATACCGAGATGGCCGGCGCCCCGCACGCGCCGCACCGAGCGACGGAGAAGGGCCACGGGCGTCATCGTCGCCGCACTCCTCGCGGCGTTCGTCCAACCCCTCGCCGCCCACGCCGCAGCCCCGCCCGCACCCCCGTCGGACGCCAAGCTGGCCGCCACACCCGCCCGGCACGACGACACCCGCGAGCAGTTCTACTTCGTGATGCCCGACCGGTTCGCCAACGGCGACACCTCCAACGACCAAGGCTGGCTGACCGGTTCACGTCTCAGCACCGGCTACGACCCCACCGACAAGGGCTTCTACCAGGGCGGCGACCTCAAGGGCCTGACAAAGAAGCTCGACTACATCAAGGGCCTCGGCACCACCGCCATCTGGATGGCCCCGATCTTCAAGAACCAGCCGGTACAGGGCACGGGGAACGACGCCTCCGCCGGCTACCACGGTTACTGGATAACGGACTTCACCCAGGTCGACCCGCACTTCGGCACCAACAAGGACCTGGCGACCCTCATCTCCAAGGCGCACGCCAAGGGCATGAAGGTCTTCTTCGACGTCATCACCAACCACACCGCCGACGTCGTCGACTACGAGGGCAAGTCCTACGACTACCTCTCCAAGGGCGCGTTCCCGTACCTGACCAAGGACGGGCAGCCCTTCGACGACGCCGACTACGCGGACGGCACGAAGGCATTCCCCGCCGTCTCCACCTCCTCCTTCCCGAAGACCCCGACCGTCCCCGGCGGCAAGACGGACGCCAAGGTCCCGTCCTGGCTCAACGACCCGACGATGTACCACAACCGGGGTGACTCGACCTACGTCGGCGAGAACGCCACCTACGGCGACTTCTCCGGCCTCGACGACCTGTGGACGGAACGCCCCGAGGTCGTCAGCGGCATGGAGAAGATCTACGAGAAGTGGGTCCGCGACTTCGACGTCGACGGCTTCCGTATCGACACCGTCAAGCACGTCGACATGGACTTCTGGACCCAGTGGGCCACCGCGCTCGACACCTACGCGGCGCGGCACGGCCGTAGGAACTTCTTCATGTTCGGCGAGGTCTACTCCGCCGACACGTCGGTCACTTCGCCGTACGTCACCCAGGGCCGCCTGGACGCCACGCTCGACTTCCCCTTCCAGGACGCGGCCCGCGCCTACGCCTCCCAGGGCGGCAGCGCGCAGAAGCTCGCGAGTGTCTTCGGTGACGACTACAAGTACACGACCGACAAGGCGAACGCGTACGAGCAGGTCACCTTCCTCGGCAACCACGACATGGGCCGCATCGGCTACTTCCTCGGCCAGGACAACCCGAAGGCCACCGATGCCCAGCTCCTCGCCAAGGACAAGCTTGCCAACGAGCTGATGTTCCTCAGCCGCGGCAACCCCGTCGTCTACTACGGCGACGAACAGGGCTTCACCGGCTCCGGCGGCGACAAGGACGCCCGCCAGACGATGTTCGCGTCGAAGGTCGCCGACTATCTCGATGACGACGAGATCGGCACCGACCGTACGGCCGCGAG
Organism: Streptomyces sp. P5F9; assembly: GCF_057961495.1. Taxonomy (NCBI): domain Bacteria; kingdom Bacillati; phylum Actinomycetota; class Actinomycetes; order Kitasatosporales; family Streptomycetaceae; genus Streptomyces; species Streptomyces sp. P5F9. The sequence goes on from NZ_JBXVPZ010000023.1 coordinate 34,191, forward strand.
TGACTCGTACGACTCAACTGCCCCGTTCTACAAGCAGATTGCGGCACTTTCCAAGCTGCGCACGGACAACCCCGCCCTCACCGACGGCGTACAGACCGAGCGCTACGCTGCCGACGGCGCCGGTGTCTACGCCTTCACCCGCACCGCTAAGAAGGCCGAGTACGTCGTCGCCCTCAACAACGCCGACACGGCGAAGACGGTGACCTTCGCGACCGGTTCGCCGGACATGAAGTACCGGGGGATCTACGGCACTTCGGCCACCGCGACGAGCGGCGCCGACAACAAGGTCACCGTCACCGTCCCGGCCGGTGCCGCGATCGTCCTCAAGGCGGCCGGCGCTCTCGCCCGCCCGGTGAGCAACCCCACGGTCACCCTCAAGGCCCCGGACGCCGGAGCCACCGGCACCGTCGAGTTGAGCGCCGACGTCACCGGCGGTCAGCTCGACCGGGTCGTCTTCGCCGCCCAGACCGGCAACGGCAAGTGGCAGACGCTGGGCTCCGCCGACCACGCCCCGTACAAGGTCACGCAGGCCATCGGGAAGGACGTGCCGGCCGGAACCGCCCTCCGCTACAAGGCAGTTGTCGTCGACTCGACCGGCCGCACGGCGAGCGCGACGGCCGTCTCCACCACCGGCACCCCGCCCGCCGAAGAGATCCCCACCGCCTCCTCGCGCGACTACGCGATCGTCCACTACAAGCGCACCGACGGCGACTACGACAACTGGGGCCTCTACGCCTGGGGCGACCTCGCCGACGGCGAGGCGACGACCTGGCCGGCCAGTCACCCCTTCGTCGGCCGGGACGCCTACGGTGCCTTCGCGTACGTCAAGTTGAAGCCCGGCGCGACGAACGTCAGCTTCCTGGTGATCGACAAGGACGGCAGCAAGGACGTCTCCGCGGACCGTTCGATCGACGTCACGCGGACCGGCGAGGTGTGGATCGAGCAGGGCAAGGAGGCCGTACAGACACAGCGGCCCGACTACCCGGCGCAGGACACCACCAAGGCCGTCATCCACTACCACCGCGCCGACGGCGACTACACCGGCTGGGGTCTGCACGTCTGGACGGGTGCCGCGAGCCCCACGGACTGGTCGAGCCCGCTGCAGCCGGTGAAGACCGACGCGTATGGCGCTGTCTTCGAGGTACCGCTGAACTCCGGTGCCACCAGCCTCAGTTACATCATCCACAAGGGTGACGAGAAGGACCTCTCGGCCGACCAGTCGCTGGACCTCAAGACCAACGGCAACGAGGTCTGGCTCTTGAACGGCCAGGAGAAGTACCTCCTGCCGCAGCCCGCCGGGAGCGCGGCCGCCCTCGACCTGACCACCTCCAAGGCGGTCTGGATCGACCGGGACACGATCGCCTGGAACGGCTCGGACGCGGCCGCCTCCACCCAACTCGTGTACTCCCACGACGGTTCGATCGCCGTGAAGGACGGCACGCTCACGAGCGACGACGAGCGGTGGCTCCGGCTGTCCAAGACCACGCTCACCGACGCCCAGAAGGCCAAGTTCCCCTACCTGAAGGACTATTCGGCCTGGTCCGTCGATCCGCGTGATCGGGGCCGCGTACGAGAGGCATTGCGAGGTCAACTCGTCGCCTCCCAACGGGCCGTGAACGGTGCGGTGTTGGCGGCCACTGGCGTGCAGATCGCCGGAGTGCTCGACGACCTGTACGGCGCCGCGACCAAGGCCGACCTCGGCCCGGCCTTCCACAACGGCCGTCCCACGCTGGCCGTTTGGGCGCCGACCGCGCAGTCCGTCCAGCTCGAACTCGACGGCTCGCTGAAGAAGATGAGCCGTGACGCCGGCACCGGCGTCTGGTCCGTCACCGGTCCCGCCTCCTGGAAGAACAAGCCGTACCGGTACGTCGTGAAGGTGTGGGCACCGACCGTCCAGAAGGTCGTCACCAACGAGGTCACCGACCCCTACTCGGTCGCCCTCACCACCGACTCGAAGCGCAGCCTCGTCGTCGACCTCGCCGACAAGTCCCTTGCCCCGAGCGGCTGGTCGACCCTGAAGAAGCCGAAGGCGGTGGCGCTGAAGGACGCGGAGATCCAGGAGCTGCACATCCGCGACTTCTCCGTCGCGGACAAGACGGTTCCCGCGAAGGACCAGGGGACCTACCTCGCCTTCACGGACAAGAACAGCGACGGCTCGAAGCATCTGCGGGAGCTGGCCGAGTCCGGGACGTCGTACGTGCATCTGCTGCCCGCCTTCGACATCGCCACCATCCCCGAGAAGAAGTCCGAGCAGGCGGCCACCGACTGCGATCTCGCCTCCTACGCCGCCGACTCGGAGCAGCAGCAGGCGTGCGTGGCGGCCGTCGCCGCGAAGGACGCCTACAACTGGGGCTACGACCCGTACCACTTCACGGTTCCCGAGGGTTCGTACGCGACCGACCCGGACGGCACCGGTCGTACCGTCGAGTTCCGCGAGATGGTCAAGTCGCTGAACGAGGACGGGCTCCGGGTCGTCATGGACGTGGTCTACAACCACACGGCGGCCAGCGGGCAGGCGGACACCTCGGTGCTGGACAAGATCGTGCCGGGTTACTACCAGCGGCTGTTGGCCGACGGCAGCGTGGCGAACTCCACCTGCTGTGCCAACACGGCCACCGAGAACGCCATGATGGGCAAGCTCGTCGTCGACTCGGTGGTCACCTGGGCCAAGGAGTACAAGGTCGACGGCTTCCGCTTCGACCTCATGGGGCACCAGCCGAAGGCCAACATCCTCGCCGTGCGCAAGGCGTTGGACGCGCTCACCCTCGCCAAGGACGGCGTCGACGGCAAGAAGATCATCATGTACGGCGAGGGCTGGAACTTCGGCGAGGTCGCCGACGACGCCCGTTTCGTGCAGGCCACGCAGAAGAACATGGCCGGCACGGGCATCGCGACCTTCTCCGACCGGGCCCGTGACGCCGTACGCGGCGGCAGCCCCTTCGACGACGACCCGGGGGTGCAGGGCTTCGCCTCCGGGCTCTACACCGACCCCAACTCCTCTACGGCAAACGGCACTTCGGCCGAGCAGAAGGCCCGCCTCCTGCACTACCAGGACCTCATCAAGGTCGGCTTGAGCGGCAACCTCGCCAAGTACCGTTTCACCGACACGGACGGCAAGGAGGTCACCGGCGCCGAGGTCGACTACAACGGCACGGCCGCCGGATACGCGGACGCGCCCGGCGACGCCCTCGCCTATGTCGACGCGCACGACAACGAGTCGCTGTTCGACGCGCTGACGTACAAGCTGCCCGCCACGACGAGCGCCACCGACCGGGCCCGGATGCAGGTCCTCGCGATGGCCACGGCGACCCTCTCGCAGGGGCCGTCCCTGTCCCAGGCCGGTACCGACCTGCTGCGCTCCAAGTCCCTGGACCGCAACTCGTTCGACAGCGGTGACTGGTTCAACGCGATCCACTGGAACTGCGCTGACGGCAACGGCTTCGGGCGGGGCCTGCCGATGGCGGCCGACAACGCGTCCAAGTGGCCGTACGCGAAAGGCCTGTTGACGTCGGTGAAGGTGGGCTGCGGGCAGATCGACGGGGCCTCGGCCGCGTACCAGGGTCTGCTGAAGATCCGTACGACCGAGCCCGTGTTCTCGCTCGGCTCGGCCGGACAGGTGCAGGCGAAGCTGGCCTTCCCGCTGTCCGGGAAGGACGAGACACCCGGGGTGATCACCATGGAACTCGGTGATCTCGTCGTGGTGTTCAACGCGACGCCGAGCGAACAGGACCAGCGGGTCGGGGAGTTGGCCGGTACCGGTTACCGGCTGCACCCGGTGCAGGCGGCGGGTGCCGACACCACCGTGAAGTCGGCCACGTACGCGAAGGGTTCGGGCACCTTCGCCGTTCCGGGGCGCACTGTGGCGGTATTCACCCGGACACCCTGAAAGCGCATTACCGTAGTGGGGCAGGCTGTGGACACCGGCCTGCCCCACCGGTGTGTCAAAGGGCCAGGTCTGAGAAATGGACGTCAACGGCAAACTGACGCACGCGACCGTACTGGTCGTGGACGATGAGCCGGCGAGCCGGTTCGCGGTCGAAAGTGTGCTGAGCCGCGCGGGGCATCGGGTCCTCGCGGTCGGCAGCGGTGCCGAGGCGCTCGACGAACTCGATGTGCGGCTGCGCAAGGGGAACCTGCCCGACGTAGCCCTGATCGACGTGAACCTGCCGGACATGAGCGGGTTCGAACTGTGCCGGCTGCTCAAGGAGCGGCCGCGCATGGCGGGCCTGCCGGTCGTGCACGTCTCGGCCCTCGCCGCGCCCCCGAGCGACCGCTGCCAGGCGCTCGACGCGGGCGACGAGGCCTTTCTGACGGTGCCCGCGGAGCCCGAGGAGATCGAGGCGGCGGTCCGGTCCGCGGTCCGCGCCGCCCGGCTGCGCGCGGACGACCAGGCGCTCGTACGGCGGCTGACGCTGCTGTCGGAGATGATCGTCACCATCCAGGCGGCGCGCTCCCTCCAGGAACTCGTCGACGTCGCCGCCGACGGCACCGCGCGGCTCACCGGCACCCCCGCCGCCGTGTTCGTCCTCGACCGGGACGACCAGCTGTACCGCGGCCTGCCCCGGGAGCGCACCGCGGTGGCGCTGCCGGGCGAGGACGCCGACCGGACCGTGGCCCGGCTGCTGCGGCGGCTCTCCCAGGGGCAGTCCGGGGTGCAGATCACCACCGTGCCCGCGCCGCTGTGGCCCACCGGGTTCTTCCGGCCCGGCGTGGAACACGACGCCCGCCTCGCGCTGGTCCTCACCCAGGAGGGCCGGGCCCCGGTCTGCCTCGCCGCCCCCACCCGCGGCCTGCGCCGGGTGGGCCCCGAGGCCGGCGCCCTGCTGGCCCAGCTCGCCCAGGCCACCGCGCTCGCCGCCGAACCGCTCCTCATGTACCAGGTCGAGCGGCATGTCGCCCTCACGCTCCAGCGCAGTTTCCTGCCCACGCCGGACAGGCTGCCCGAGATCCCGGGCGTCGACGCGGTCGTACGGTATGTGCCCGCGTCCCAGGACACCGAGATCGGCGGCGACTTCTACGCCGTCCTCAAGGTCACCGGGGGAGTGCTGTTCGCCGTCGGCGACGTCGTCGGGCACTCGCTGGAGGCGGCCACCGTCATGGTGGAGATACGGCACGCCCTGCGCGCGTACTGCGTCGACGAGAGCGACCCGAGCGTCCTCGCCGAGCGGCTGGACCGGATGCTCCAGCACTACCACCCGGAGACCACGGTCACCGTCTGCCTGGCCCTCGTCGACCCGGACACCGGGCGCACCCTCATCGCCAACGCGGGCCACATCCCGCCGCTGATCGTCCGGGACAACGGCAGCGCGGACTATGCCAAGGCGGCCGGCCCGCTGCTCGGCGTGGGCCTGTCCCATCCGCCGCCCACGGAACTGTTCCTCGAACCCACCGACCGGCTCCTCATGATCACCGACGGCCTCATCGAGACCCGGGGCACGGACATCTCCGTGTCGATGGAACACCTCCGCGCGGCCGCCTCCGGCGCGCTGCCGGGTCTGGACGCCCTGTGCGACACCCTGCTCGACTGCTTCGGTGTCGACCGGGACGACGACATCGCGATGCTGGCGCTACGGCTGGGGTGAGCCCGTGGGGAGCTAGGGTGAGCCCGTTGTTGGCTGAGAAACAGGAGCGCCTGATGCCGCAGATCACCGTCGACCACTCCCACACGATCTCCTTCGACCAGGACGGTTTCGCCCGTGCGCTGCACGAGGCGGTCGTCGAGATCGCGGCCGCGAAGCCGGAGGCCTGCAAGACCCAGTTCCGCCCGAGCGAGTACACGGCCTTCGGGTACGAGGGTCTCGACGAGCTGGGACACACCGTCGTCCACGTCACCCTCGGCCTGCTCGCCGGCCGCACCGAGGAGACCAAGGCGAAGCTGACCGAGAAGGTCCTGGACCTCCTCCGCGAGTACATCGACGAGGACGGCTCCGTCCTGCACGCCTCGGCCGAGGTGCGCGAACTGGACGCTTCCTACCGGAAGTTCGAGCGCTAGGGCTTGTCCGGCGGATCAGGTCGCAGGAGACCGACGGTATCTGATCAGTGCCGGTGTGCGTGCCAGGCCCCGCGTCTGCGGCATGCTCCGCCGGACAGGTCCTAGGGCTTGTTGTACGGCTGCTAGGACGCCAGCGCGGCGAGTCGGACGACGAGGTCGGTGAACGGCCCGTCGCCCGGCTCGTTGCGGAGGGACTCGCGCAGCAGCGCGGCCAGTTCGTCGTCGTACGCCGCGCTCACCGCCGCCAACGCCCCGAAGTCGTGCACGAGTTGGCGTTCCAGATCGGCGCGCGGGATGCGACGGCCGTCCAGCCAGATCAGGGCCGTCGACTCGACCAGCGAGATCCAGGAGCGGATCATCAACTCCAGCCGGGCGGGCGGCTGTTCGACCTTCATGTGGGACAGGATCTGGAGATAGGCGGCCTGCCGCACCCCGTCGACCAGCGCGTTGGTGGTGGACGAGCCGACCGCCGGACCGCCGCGCATCAGGGCCGCGAAACCGGGCCCGTGGTCGTCGACGAAGTCGAAGAACCGGCCCATCACCCGCAGCAGCCGTCCCCCCAGCGAGCCCTCCCGGGCGACCACGAACCGCCCGGCGAGATCGTCCGAGGCGCGCTGCAACGCGGCCTCGTACAGGCTGAGTTTGCCGGGAAAGTAGTGGTAGACCAGCGGCCGGGAAATGCCCGCGGCCGCGGCTATCTCGTCGATGGAGACCTCGTCGGGCGAGCGATGGCTGAACAGGTCGAGAGCGACGCCGATCAACTGCTGTCGCCGTTCCTCGACTCCCATCCTGCGGCGAACCCCGGTAGTCATGCGAACACCTTACCGATCCGTTCCGGCCCCGAACGGACCGGACCGACAGGGTTGTTCACATCACCTCATCACAAATCCAGCACCAGACGCTCACTTCGGGCCCGTGACACGCAGATCAACATCGAGTCGGCCCGCTCGGCGTCGGTCAGCAACTCGTCCCGATGCTCCACTTCCCCTTCCAGCACCCGTTGTTGGCAGGTCCCGCAGAATCCCTGTTCGCAGGAGTAGAGGGTGCTCGGCAGCTCCGCGCGGACGGCCGCGAGCACGGTGGAGTCGGCGGGCACGGTCAACGTCCGCCCGCTGCGCCGGAGTTCGACCTCGAAGGCGGCGTTCCCGCCCAACGGTGCCTGGGGCGCGAAGCGTTCGAGGCGCACATCCGGAAACCGTTCCTCCACGGTCGCCATCAACCCCTCGGGCCCGCAGCAGTAGACGGCGGCACCCTCGGGCAACTCCGACAGCAGCGCGTCGAGTTCGGGCCGCCGCCCGCTCACCACGGTGACCCGGTCCGCTGCGAACGCCGCCAACTCGTCGAGGAACGGCATCGACTCCCGTGACCGACCGGCATACAGGAGACGCCAGTCGGTGCCTTCCGGCAGCGCCCGCAGCATCGGCAGCACCGGGGTGATCCCGATCCCGCCGACGACGAAGACGTACCCGGGCGCCTCGACGAGCGGGAAGCGATTGCGCGGCCCCCGCACCTCCAACTCCGCGCCCACCCGCACCTGTTCGTGCACCTCGCGCGACCCGCCCCGCCCGTCCTCGACCAGCCGGGTCGCGACCGTGTAGGACGAGGTGTCCGCCGGGTCCCCGCACAGCGAGTACTGCCGCACCAGCCCCGAGGGCAGCACCAGGTCGATGTGTGCCCCGGGCTCCCAGCGCGGCAAGTCCCTTCCCTCCAGGCGCAGTTGTACGACACCCTCGGCCACCGTCTCCCGCGCGGCGACCGTCAGCCTCAGCGCCCGTGTGCGCGGCCGGCCGGAGATCGGCGGGTCCAGTGCGGGCAGCGGCCACAGGGGCGAGGCCCGCACCCGGCGCCGTAGCGCACGGCGGGTCAGGAGCGCGGCGCCGGCCAGGACGGCGACGGTGAGGGGCTTCGGCACTACTCCGCCCTCTTCTCGGCGGCCACCGCGGCGGGCGAGGACGCGAGGTAGGCGACGGCCTGCTCGGTGCTGCCCTCCTGCGAGGGGTGGTAGGCGCGGCTCAGGTAGCGGGGTATGGACCTGAGCATGTCCCCGGTGGCGGGCAGGGTGCCGCGCTTCCCGGCGACGTAGAAATCCTTGAAGCTCGCGTGGGCGTCCACGAGGGTCGGGTCGTTCGCCATGAAGAAGCGGGACCCGCGCTGCCACAGGAACACCAGGGCGGCGAACGCGGTCGCCCAGGTCCGGGCGCGTCGCCGGTAGCTACCGTCGACGTGGGTGAAGAGGTCGAAGGCGACGGACCGGTGCTCGACCTCCTCGGCGCCGTGCCAGCGCAGCAGGTCCAGCATGGTCGGATCGGCGCCGCGCCGGTCCAACTCCTCGGCGTTCAGCACCCAGTTGCCGAGGAACGCGGTGTAGTGCTCGATCGCCGCGATGATCGCGACCCGCTCCAGCAGCCACCACCTCCGGGCCTTGCCCGGCGGCAGCGTGCGGTCGCCGAGCAGCTTCTCGAAGAACCAGTCGACCTGCGCGGTGTACGGCGTCGGGTCGAGCCCCAACTCCTTGAGGTGCGGGAGGACTTCGTCATGCGCCTGGGAGTGCATCGCCTCCTGGCCGATGAACCCGATGACGTCCGCGCGGAGTTGTTCGTCCCGGATCAGGGGCAGCACCTGCTTGTAGACGTGCACGAACCACCGCTCACCGGCGGGCAGCAGCAGATGCAGCACGTTGATCGTGTGCGTGGTGAACGGATCGCCGGGCACCCAGTGCAGCGGGGTGCCCTCCCAGGAGAAGGACACCTTTCGGGCCTTGAGCGGCGTGTTAGACATGGCGTCAATGTACTGACGGGTAAGTCCGCGGGGAAGCCTTGTGCGGAGACTTGTTGACGCGAATGTCAGCGAGCTGGCGATCGAGTGCCGGCTGAGGTCAGCACCCTAGGGGCGCGGGGAACTGCGCGCCCAGCCACAACGGACCCGCAGACGACGACGCACCTGCCCCCGCGGAGCGCTTAGCGCAGGCCAGCGATCGTCGTGCCGTCGTCCAGAGTCCCCTTCAACTCGGCCTGAACCCCCTGCTTGGTCTTCACAGCGAGCAGTGCACCCCGAGCCGAGCCATTGACCCCACCCGTCGCACTCACCGCCTCCGTGCCCTTACTTCCCGCCGCCAGCAGGAACCAGTGCCCCGCCGCCGACTTCCACAGCACCCCGGCCAGCACATGAGGGTCACGCGCCCCGCACGCCGGCACCCCCTGCGCCTTCGCGGCGACCGCGCCGTACGTCCCGCCCGGTGTACGGAACTGGGCCAGCACCCGCTCGCCGCCGCCCTGCCAGGTCTCGGCCCGGGTGCACACCCAGTCCGCCGCGCCGCTCGCGTCGGGCAGCGGCTGCTGGGCGAACTGCCAGGCGTTCACGGTCCGTACGCCGAGCGAGCGCATCGCGCCGAGGGAGCAGGCGAAGGGTGCCCAGGCGTGCTGGGCCGCCGCGCCGGACACCTCGTGGACCGAGCCGGGGCGGCCGGCGGTGAGGTGCGCCGGGACCAGTTCGCCGAGGTCGCTCATCAGGCGGGTGGTGCCGGTGTCGTCGGTCAGCTGGAGCACGTTCCACGACGTGCACGCGCCGGTCGCCTGCGCGGGGCTGGCCAGCGGCGAGGTGATCCCGTCGGTGACGGTCATGGGCAGCGCGCCGGCGTTCGGCTTCTGCAGGTCGCGCTCGGCCGCCTTCTTCACCCAAGGCGCCGTCAGATAGCGGACGTTGCCGTCGGCGCGGTCCAGGACCACCGCGTCCGCCTCGGACCCGGTCGCGCCGTCGACCCGCGCGAAGTCCAGCGCCGCCCCCTTGGTGCCGTCCTTCGGTTCGGCGTAACGGGCGATGCGCAGACCGTCGTAGAGGATCACCACGCGCGCGTTGTCGACGGTGCCGGCGTAGAGGAGCTGGGGCGGGCCCGCCGGGCCGCCGGAGGGGGTGCCGGGGGTGGCCGAGACCTGGACGGACTCGCCGGGGCGGGCCCAGACGGCGAGGGCGCGGCGCAGCAGCGCGGTGTCCTCGGTGAGGTCGCCGCGGGCGGGCCAGACGGAGAAGTCCTCGCGTGCGGAGGACTGCCACGCGGTGGGCGCGATCCTGATCAACTTGCCTGGATCCAGGGCGGCTTGGGACGCCGGGTTCTGCGCGTACGCGGGTGCGGCGGCGCCGTCCGGGCCCCAGCCGCCGCCGGGCATGGCGAGCAGCGCGCCGCACACGGCGACGGCCGCCGCGGCGGCGAGCGCGGCCTTGCCGTGCTGGCGGCGGCGCATCAGGTCGGTGGGCCGCGCGTGCAGCGAACAGGGGTCGAACTCAGGGGAGTTGAGGAGTTCGTACTGCGCGGGCGTCTCGTCCGCCTCGCTCAGCGCCGCGTCCACGTCGTCGACTCCGGCCGCCGCGAGCACCCTGCGTACGTCGCCGTCGGGCAGCTTCTCCAGGCCGCGCAGCACGTACACCGCGCGGGCCGGGCCGGACAGCGCCGACAGCCGCTGGTCCAGGGCGAGTTCGTCGGCGCCGCCCGAGCGCGGGAAGAGCCGTAGACCCCGCACCTGGGGGAGCAGCGGCGGGAGCTGGGACCGCTTGGGCCACGCGCGGAACGACAGCGGGAGGCCCGCCTCCAGTGCCGTACGGACGACCTGGAGGCGGACGAAGGCGTAGCCGGGGTCGCCGTCGCGGCCGGTCGACTGGGCCGGGATCACGGACGCGGACGCGCGGCGTCTGGGCAGGGCGCGCTGGGTGAGGGCGTGCGCGGTCAGGACGCGCCGGTTGCGGCCGAGGCTCGGGGGGAGCACCAGATAGGCGAGCCGGACGAGCCGTGGATAGTGCTCGACGAGCGCGGCCTCGGCCTGTTCGACATCGACGACCGGGTCGGTGGGTGAAGCTGCGGGGCGCTTGGCGACATCCTGTGACTGCACGTTCAGCAAAACGAGCGAATGGTGAGTTGGTCACCGCCGCCCGGGCGACTCAGGCCTCGGGCTCCACCAGGGCCCGCGCGTAGTTCGCCATCGACCGCTGGTAGCGCGGGAGATGGGGCGCGAGGGCGCCCAGCGCGAGGGACAGGCCCTCGCGGTCGCGGCCCAGGCTGGACAGGCACAGGGCGAGGCACGCGCGGACCGCGTCGTCCAACTCGTCCGAGGGGCCGTCGAGTTCGGGGGTGAGCAGCTTGACGCCCTCCTCCGCCTGCCCGATGTTCCGCAGGGAGCTGGAGAGTTGGATCTTCGCCCGGCGCCCCTTGTAGCCGTCCAGCCCGCGCGCGAGCGCCTCCCGGTACAGCGGAGCGGCCTTGTCGGAATGTCCGGTGGAGTCCCAGGCGCAGGCCTGTTCGAACGGCCGTAGCGGACTGCCGTCCGGCAGCTCGGCGACGAGCGCGTCGATCAGGGCACGGAACTCGGCCGCCCTCTCCTCGGGATAGTCGTCGAAGGTCGCCCAGGCGGCGGTCACACGCTCTTCCCAGCCCTGATCCACATCTCGGTCCATGGGCGTCACCTTCGCACACGCGTCCAGCCGATGACCATGGATTTGAGCGCGGGGCCCCTCCGGGACGTATCGGATGGGACGGCCCCTCGCCGGGGTTCGCCGCGGCATGCTTTTGTTGACCGGACGACCGGAGGAACGACAGATGAGGCTGACCCGACCGATGCTCGCGATGGCCGGCGCCGCGGCGGCGCTGGCGCTGGTGGGCTGCGGCGCCGACACCAAGGCCGCGACCGTGCCGACGGAGGCCACCGGCAGCCTGGAGAGCCTGGCCGCCAAGGTGAAGTGCACGCCCGACATCCAGACCGACGCCGACGAACTCCGCCAGGCCATCTGCAAGATGAGCTACGGCAAGTTCGTCCTCGCGACCTTCGCCACCGACCGCGGCCAGCGCGAGTGGATCAACGACGCGAAGGACTACGGCGGTTTCTACCTCGTCGGCCGCAAGTGGGTCGCCGTGGGCACCGACACGATCGTCAAGAAGCTCCAACTGACGCTCGGCGGCGACGAGGAGATCGGCACCGACCACTCGAAGCACACCAGCTGAACTCCCGTACGGACAAACGAAAGCGGGCGGTGGGAGAATCCCACCGCCCGCTTTCGTGCTACCGGGTCCTACCGGTCGCTACTCGCGCTCACTGGCACTTCTGGCCGGAGTTCACGCAGTTGGCGATCTTCGCCGCCAGGTTGTTCTTGGTGACGCTGATGAAGTCGTCGTGGTCGGTCGACGCCTTGTGCAGCTGCTCCGGGAATCCGTCCACCGCGTAGGCGTTCTTCACGGTGCCGTCCGCCTGGAGGGTGGGGGGCGTGATCTTGTAGACCAGGCGCATCGTCAGCTGCGGGATGGCCTTGAAGCCGTTCCCGCAGACACCGCTCGCCGGGTCCGCGAAGGCCACGTGCGTACGGTGGTTGGCGCTGTCGATGTTCACGCCGTCCCAGCAGCTCTGGAACGCGAAGGTGCGGACCACGTTGCTGCCCTGCGGGCAGATCGGGTACTGCTCCGTCAGCTGGACCTTGTTCTCGAAGCCGGTGCAGCTCCAGTGCGCGTTGGCGTTCGCCAGACCGTTGGTGAGGGTCTTGGCGTCACCGGTGATGATGCGCAGGAACTGCGGCATCGCGACGACCTTGCTGGCCGGCGAACCGACGTACTTGATCTGCGCCGACTGCGGGGTCAGGATCTTGCCGACGTTGCCTTCCTTGCCACCGCCGTCCGCGTTCGCGTCGAACTCCTGCGAGCCGTCCTGCACACGCACGACCGGCCAGTAGTACGCCGAGAGGTCACTCTGGTTCTGGCAGCTGGAGGGGGCGGCCAGCAGCGAGTCGTTCGTGGAGAACGCGTTGACCTTCTGGTTGCCGACGTAGTCGTGCTCGTGGTGCGCGCCGTTGGTCACGCCGGGCGCCACGATGACGTTGTCGGTGTTGTGGTTCTTGTTGGCGTTGACGCCGCACCTGGTGGTGAACGAACCGGTCGAAGCCTGGCCGCTTTTCTGCGGCTTCGCCTGGACGTTGTTCGCGACCTTCGTGATGTCCACGAAGTCCGCGGCCGTCGGGCCGTTGCCGGCCTGACCACCATTGTTGGCGGCGGGCGCGGAGGCACTGGCGCTCGCACTCGGCGCGGCGGTGTTGCCGTTGTTCTGGCCACCGTTGTTCTGACCGCCGTTGTTGTTCTGGCCGCCGTTGTTGTTCTGGCCACCGTTGTTGTTCTGACCCCCCGCGGTGGTCGTGTTGGTGGCGTTCTGCGTCGTGCAGGCGGCGAGCTGCGCCAGCGCGGTGGCGTTGACGGTGCCGCCCACTCGCTGGATGTCGATGCGAATGCGGTCGATCGTCGCGGCCCGCTTCTCCTTGAGGGGGCCGACGATCGCGTTCTGCACGAAGCTCGCGTCATTCGTCTGGGCCTGACGCGTCGAGGCGAGCCGGGCGTAGGCCTCGGTGATCTGCTTGTCGAGGTTCGCCAGCTCGGTGGCGACCCCCTGACGAGCTTTCTGAGGCACGTTCGTCAGCTGCTGGCCGACGTCCGGGCAGGCGATCGTCGCGACCTGCGCCGCGGCGTTGGCGGCCTTGGTCTGGTTCTGCCCCGATGAGTTGGACTCGTGCGCCGAAGCGTTCATCTGTGCCCAGAGCAGCCCGCCCCCACCGAGCGCTAGGGCAGCCGATGCGGCAATGGCCTTGGTGGCCAGCGGCGTACGGCGTTTACGATCATTGCGTCCCATGGAACTCCTCTGAACTTCCTTGCGGGGCAGCGAGGCGCCCGACAGGAGTGAAGCGGCGCCCTTTGATACGCAGGGAGTCCCAGGAGTGTTCAGCCGTCTCAGAAACTGATGAGAGATTCTTGGGTAAGTCCCCTCCCAACTGCCCTTTAAACACCAGCAGTTGTGATCGACTCACAGGTAGTGCTCAGCGTCCCTGGTCCAAATAGGCCAATACCGCCAGCACGCGTCGATTGTCATCGTCCGAGACTTCCAGTCCCAGTTTGGCGAAAATATTGGACGTGTGCTTCCCGATCGCCCGTTCCGTGACGACGAGTTGCCCCGCGATCGCCGCGTTCGACCGCCCCTGCGCCATCAGTTCCAGCACCTCGACCTCCCGCGGCGTCAACCGCCCCAGCGGCCGGTCGTCGGCGGCCCGCCGCGCCAGCAACTGCTGGATGACCTGCGGATCCATCACCGTCCCACCCCCTGCCACCCTCCGCACGGCATCCACGAACTGCTCGGCGTCGAACACCCGGTCCTTCAGCAGATAGCCCACCCCTCCGGTCCCGTCGGCGAGCAACTCCCGCGCGTACAACTGCTCCACGTGCTGCGACAGCACGAGCACCGGCAGCCCCGGCCGCTCCCGTCGCGCCCGCAACGCGCACTGCAGCCCCTCGTCGGTGTGCGTGGGCGGCAGCCGTACGTCGACCACGGCGACGTCGGGCGCCGACTCGGCCAGCGCCTTGGTGAGTTCGGGCCCGCTCTCCACCGCCGCGACGATCTCGAAGTCGTAGGCCTCCAACAGCCGCACCAGCCCGTCCCGCAGCAGGAACAGGTCTTCGGCTAGGACAACACGCACGGAATCTCCATGGTCACCATGGTGGGACCGCCCGCGGGACTGCTGACGGCCAGGACGCCGTCGAATGTACCCAGCCGCCGCTCGACCCCGGAG